>NZ_PYHT01000031.1:0-70711 GCF_003023875.1 Nocardia sp. MDA0666 | reverse complement strand
GACGGCATACGAGATACTGATCGGTCTCGTGGGCTCGGAGATGTGTATAAGAGACAGGCGTGGTGGGGGTGGGCTGCGGCTCGGACATACTGCGCCACAGCTGGGTGTACCAAGGATCGGGGCGGCGGGCCTGACTCGTCGGCACCGGCACCGCGGGCTGCTCGATACCGGGCACCTGCACGATGTAGGCGGTGTCGCCGGGCATCACCAGCCGCAGCCGGTCGCGGGCCTCGGAGCGGATGTAGGCGGGATCTTCCTGTTGTGCGCGGCGGTCGCGCAACCGCGTCAGATCGTTTTCCAGATCGCGGCGCTGTTCGGCCAATTGCACCGATTCCGAACGCTGACTGAAATAGGTGCGCATCGGCACGGCGAGAGTCAGCGCGAGCGCGCACAACACCGCGGCCAGGATCACGGCCCGGCCGGTGGACAGCCCGAGGATCCGGTGATCGTGGCGATCCTCGGACTTCTTCGACTTCGCACGCGTGGTGCGCGGTTCGGATTTCGTGCCGGCCGGACGACGTTGCGCGGCCCGTTTGCCGGCGGAAGTACGGGTGGAGCCGTTCGCGGCGCGTTCGGGTCTGGGCGACCGCGTCGAGCGGCGGTCACCGCGTCCTGCCGGACTGGTGCCGCGCGCCCGTCGCTCCGTCATCCCCACACCTCGAAATCGCCTGCCTCCGCAGCGGTGCTGCGAATCTGTGCAGCAGCGGTGCTGCAAATCCGTGCCGTAGCGGCGCTGCGATTCGACCGCACAGCGCAACGGTTTCGCGCGGTGACCGGCCGCGGTATCGACCGGCCCCGCACGCCACACCCGTTGTCGAGGCTACTACCCCTCGAAGACGAAGCGGGGGAATGCGACGTCACCGGCGTAGCGAGCCGAATCGCCGAGCGCGTCCTCGATGCGCAGCAGCTGGTTGTACTTGGCGACGCGTTCGCTGCGGGCGGGGGCGCCGGTCTTGATCTGACCGCTGCCGACCGCGACCGCCAGATCGGCGATGGTGGTGTCCTCGGTCTCGCCCGAGCGGTGGCTCATCATGGTCTTGTAGCCGTTGCGGTGGGCCAGTTCGACCGCGTCCAGCGTCTCGGTGAGGGTGCCGATCTGGTTGACCTTCACCAGCAGCGCGTTGGCGGCGCCCTTGGCGATGCCGTCCTCGAGCCGCTCCGGGTTGGTGACGAACAGGTCGTCGCCGACCAGCTGGATCTTGTCACCGATCAGATCGGTCAGCGCGACCCAGCCGTCCCAGTCGTCCTCCGACAGCGGGTCCTCGATCGAGACCAGCGGGTACGCGCCCAGCAGGTCGTTGTAGAACTCGGCCATCTGCCCGGCGGTGCGTTCGGCGCCCTCGAACTTGTAGCCCGTTCCGGCGGTGTAGAACTCGGTCGCGGCGACGTCGAGAGCCAGCGCGACATCGCTGCCGAGGTTGTAGCCGGCCTTGCCGATCGCCGACGCGATCAGGTCCAGCGCCTCGCGGGTGCCGCCGGCCAGATCCGGGGCGAAACCGCCCTCGTCACCGAGACCGGTGGACAGGCCCTTGGTCTTCAGCTCGGCCTTGAGGGCGTGGTAGACCTCCGCACCCCAGCGCAGCGCCTCGCGAAAGGTCGGCGCGCCGATCGGGGCGATCATGAATTCCTGCACGTCGACACTGGTGTCGGCGTGGGCGCCACCGTTGAGGATGTTCATCATCGGCACCGGCAGCACATGCGCGTTCGGGCCGCCCAGGTAGCGGAACAGCTCCAGCCCCGAGGACTCGGCAGCCGAGCGGGCCACCGCCAGCGACACACCGAGCAGCGCGTTGGCGCCGAGGCGGGACTTGTCCGGGGTGCCGTCCAGATCCAGCAGCACCTGGTCGACGGTGCGCTGCTCGACCGCGTCCAGGCCGATCACGGCCGGTGCGATCTCGTCCAGCACGCCCTCGACAGCCTTGCGGACACCCTTGCCGCCGTAGCGGTCGCCGCCGTCGCGCAACTCCACGGCCTCGTGCTCGCCGGTGGAGGCGCCGGACGGCACCGCCGCGCGGGTCAGCGTGCCGTCGTCGAGAGCGATCTCGACCTCGACGGTGGGGTTACCGCGCGAATCCAGGATCTCGCGAGCTCCGACCTGTTCGATGATGGCCACGAAACGACACTCCTTCGGCTGCTGGCGATCAATTCAGGGCCCTGCCCACCGCCGTCCATGAGCAGGTCGCACGGCGGGCCCGTGCGTCTGCGAGCCTAATGGGTGCGGTCCGGAACGCACGACACAGGTGGGCGCGCGGTCGCGGTCGTTCGCGCGCGCAACCAATTGCGGCGGCGCCGAAGCATGTGCGCGGCAGCGGGGTGGGTCTCAGGCGCGACGGCCCACGCTGTACGCCGCCGCCTTCGTCCGCACGGTCGCCATATAGGTGGTGGACTGGTTGTAGGTCAGCACCGCCTTCTGCCACCCCTCGGCGGTGCGCAGATCTCCGCCGCTGGCGCACAGGTAGCGCGCGGCGGTCAGCGAGGCGTCGTCGATGCTGTCCGGATCCGCGCGGCCGTCCCCGTTGGCATCCACACCCCAGTGCTGCCAGGTTTCGGGCAGGAATTGGAACGGCCCCTCGGCGCGCACGTAGACCGGAGCGCCGGCGCGGGCGGTGGCCGCGTCGTCGAGAATCCTTGCGACACCGGGTGATCCGTCCAAGGGGATGCCGCGGATGGGCGGACGGACCTCACCGTCGGCATTCAGGTCGGAACCGCCGTGGCGGCCGTGCTTGCTCTCCACCCGCGCGATGCCCGCGATCGTGGTCCAGCCGATGCCGCAGTCGGGACGCGATCGGGCCATGACCTCGGCCGCGTATCCGTAGGCCTCGAGCGCGACCGTGGGGATGCCGAGCGCGTCCGACTGACCTTCCGCCCAGCCACGCAACTGTTCGGCACTACGGCCGGGCGCATCGAGGTCGATCAGCGGAACCGGGCTGCCCGCACCGGGCGGGAAACCGTCCGGAATCGGGGGCAGGTTATCGGTTCCCGCACATCCGGACAGCAGTGCGACCGCCGCGGCAGCGGCGAACGCGAGGGGCCGGAATCCGGGGATGGTCGAACGCACCTCTCCATCATCCAGATTCGCGCGCGGATGGCACGCATCGTGACGATGCACTCCACCCGACTCGGCATACGATCAGCTACCTTTCCCGGCAACCGTTCGATACCGAAACGCTATGTCCAATGGCGTACTTTAGGTAAGCCTTGCTTAAGATCAACGGAGCGACTAACTTCGCAGTCCGAGTCTTCACCACCTGCTTCATCCCCATTGCGAGGAAGGGAACTCCTGGTGAAAAACGTTCTCCGCGAACGTAAGACACCCCAGCACGAAGAAACCGAACCGATCGACCGCCGTACGCTTCCGCCCGAGGCCGCGGCGGCCGTGTTCTGTTCGGCCGAAGAGATCGCGATCACACTCGACCGCACGCCCGGCGGTTCCGCACCGGTCCGGCGCACCCTCTCCGATCCGGCCCTTATCCGGCTCGTCGACGCCTATGCCGCCGACTTTCCGGCGGCGGTGCGAACCGCGTTGCGACCGCCCGACACCGCCGCCGGCGCGACGATCATCGGCCGCCTGCCGGTGCGCGACGACGACCTCGGCCCGACGCCGCCCGACTGGACCCACGCCGCCGAACCGGCGTGCCCGGCATCGTTTCGCCTGGATATCGCCCTGTTACTGCTCGCCCGCTGCGCCGGCGAACCGTTCGGCTGGCAGGGCCAGCAGGGCGGGCGGCTGGTCAACAACATCCTGCCCACGCCCGGCCACGAACACGAACAGTCCGGCGCCAGCAGCACCACCCTGCTGAGTCCGCACACCGAGGACGCCTTCCATCCGGAACGCGCGCATCTGCTGCTGCTCGGCTGTCTGCGCAATCCGGATCGGGTGGGCACCACCGTCTCCTCGGTCCGCCGGGTGAACCTGGACGCGGACGAGCGGCGGTTGCTCGCCGAACCGACGGTGCCGATCCTGCCCGACGTCTCCTACGGCGAGGATTTCAGCGGGCATCGCCCCGCCCCCGTGGCCACCGTCACCGCCGGTGACGGTGGGCCGACCCTGCGCTACGACCCCGCCTACACCCCGCTCGACGAGGTCGCCCCCGAATACCGTTGCGCCTACGCCCATCTCGGTGCGGAATTGGAACGAGTCTGTCACCGTGCGGTGTTGGAGCCCGGCGAGTTGCTGCTGATGGACAATGATGTCGTCGTGCACGGCCGGGTTCCGTTCACGCCCCGTTACGACGGGACCGACCGCTGGCTCAAACGGGTCAACATCCGGCTGGCACGCCGCCGCGCACCGGCCGAGACCGGCGAAAGCGGATACGGGCAGCGGACGGTGCGGCCGTTCGCGCCCGATCCCATTGCGGCACCGACGATTTCGGACCGATGAACCGACCAGTGAACCGAGGAACGCAGTGAGCAGCCGCCCCACCCCGTTGCGCGTACTCAGCCGCAGCGATCTCGCCGATGTCCCGATCGCCCCCAACGAGGTGGTGCGCGCCGTCGAGGACGCCTATCTGGCCCTGGCGCAGGGTGATTCGGACAACCCCCGCAAGCTCGGCGTGGCGCATCCGGACGGCTGGTCGGTGGCGTACGCGATGCTGGGGCGCGACGGGCGCCGCCGGGTGGTGGCGATGAAGACCTCGTACAAATTCGATCCGAGCCACGACCGCAGCACCAAGCGCTACTACACCACCATCACCCTCTACGACGACGCCACCGGCACCCCGATCGCGATGATGGACTGCGCGCGGGTGGGCGCACTGCGCACGCCGGCGGTGTCGGCGCTGCTGGTGCGTGAGACGGTGCGGCCGGGCGCGCGCAGCGTGCTGCTGATCGGGACCGGTACTCAGGGCCGAAACGCGTTGCCGCACTTGCTCGCCGCGAATCCGCAGTTGAACCGGCTGATGGTGTACGGCACCCATCCCGAGGGCCTGGAAGCGGTGGGCACTCACTTGCGCGCGCACGCTCCGCACCTGGATCTGGACGTGGTCGACGATCCGCGCGCCGCGGCGGCGACGGCCGATGTGGTGCTCGCGACCGCCGGGCCCGGCACACAGGTCGCCCTCGAATCCGATGATCTGGCACCGGGTTCGGTGGCGGTGCTGGTCGGTTACGGACTGGCGCCCTCGACGCTCACCGACGCCGATCGCGTGGTGGCCACCAGCGCCGAGCAGATGGCGCTGACCGGCACCGATATGGCGGGGCCCGACGGGCGGCTGCGCTCGGTCGACGCCGAACTGCCGGCGATTCTGGGCCGCCGCGCGACCGCGCGCACCAGCGCCGACGAACGGCTGTTCGTCTACAACAGCGGCCTGGTACTCACCGATATCGCCGTCGCGCACGCGCTGGCCGAACGCGCCATCGCCGAGGGCCGGGGCACGGAGGTGCCGCTGTGGGACTGAGCGGGGCCCACTTCCCCGGCGCCGCGCGGTCGTCGCCATCGGAGACGACGCTGTGACCGCGAGCCGGACTACGCGAGCGCCCGACGATGCGCCGAATTCCGCCTCGATCACGGCGCCTCCCCTCCCGGCACACCGGGACGAATGGGAGCGGCGCCTGCTCGCCGACACCCGTCTGCTCGACGACATCGCCTATGCGGTCGGCGGCCCGTTCCACGTGCTGTACCCGGAGCGGGTGGGCGTGAATATCGACGGCTTCCGTGACCAGTTCCGCCGCCACGGCGTCGACGGCGCGATCTATTACGGCAAGAAGGCCAACAAGGCCGCGGCCGTGGTGCGGGTCTGCGCCGAACACGGCGCCGGCGCCGATGTCGCCAGCATCGGCGAGCTGAGTTCGGCTCTGGCGCACGGTATCCGGGGCCACGATCTGGTGGTGACCGGTCCGGCCAAATCCGATGAGCTGCTGTGGCTGGCCACCCGGCACGGCGCCCTGATCGCCATCGACGAACCGGGCGAACTCGACCGGCTCACCGGCCTCGGCGCCACCGCCCGGGTGCTGCTGCGGGTACTCCCGCCGGATTCGACCAGCCGGTTCGGCATGACCGATATCGAGCTCGACACGGTGCTGCACCGCACCGATCCGGCGCCGATCAAGGTGGAGGGCTTCAGCTTTCATCTGTCCGGCTACGACCCGATCGCCCGCTCGGAACTCGCCGCGGCGCTGGTTGACCGCTGCCTGCACGCCCGCGCCCTCGGACATCCGGTCACCACCCTCTCCATCGGCGGCGGATTCGGCGTGGACTATCTGCCGGATGCGGCCTGGCGCGCCTTCACCGAGGACCACGATCCGCACTGGTTCCACGCGGACAAGACCTTCGATTCGTACTATCCCTACCACCAGCGTCCCGCCGGACCGGCCGCGCTGGCCGCCGTCCTCGACCACGACGACCTGGCGAAAGTCCTACGCGCCCAAGCGATTCGGCTCGCGATCGAACCCGGGCGCGCGCTGCTGGACCGCGCCGGAAGCACGGTGTTCCGCGTCCAAGGTGTGAAAACTCGCACGGCACAGTCACTTCCCTACCAGCTGCTCACCGTCGACGGCACCAGCCTGAGCCTGTCCGAGCAGTGGTTCGACAGTGAATACCTGCCCGATCCGGTGCTGTGGCCGATGCGGCCGGGTGCGGCGACCCCGGCCTGCGTCGGCGCGGCGACCTGCCTGGAATCGGACATGCTGAGCTGGCGGCGCATTCCACTGCCGCGTCCGGCGGTCATCGGCGATCTGCTCGTCTATCCGAATACCGCCGGATATCAGATGGATTCGAACGAATCGTCGTTCCACGATCTCCCCATCCCGCCGAAGGTGCTGCTGTCGAGCAGCCCGGACGCGGATCCGGCGCAGCCGCCGCGGCTGCGCTGGACGCTCGAACGCTGACTCCCCTTCCCATCACACACTCGAGGAGACTCGCATGCCGATCGTCACGCGCGTGACGGACCTGATCGGAAACACTCCCTTGTTCGAGCTGGCCGTCACCGAGGGCGGCACCCGGCTACTACTCAAACTCGAACAGTTCAATCCGACCGGCGCGGCGAAGATCCGGATGGCCCGCGAAATGGTGCTCGATGCCGAACGCCGGGGTTTGCTGAGAGATGGCGGGCATATTATCGAGTCCACATCCGGGAATACCGGACTGGGACTGGCGGTGGTCGCGGCCGAACGCGGCTATCGATTCACCGCGGTCGTGGACCACCACGCCTGTAAGGACAAACTGCGCGCGATGCGAGCCATGGGTGCCGACCTCGTCTACGTCGCCGCCGAGGGCGACGACAGCCTGGCCACGTCCGCCCGGGAGGACCTCGCCGAGGCGATGGCGGCCGCGCGGCCGGACGCCTACTTCACCGAACAGCACAACAACGAGGCCAATCCGGTCGGCTACTACGCGGTCGCGGAGGAGTTGCTGGCCGATCTCGGTCATGTCGACATCCTGCTCTCCGCCGTCGGCACCGGCGGATCGCTGTTCGGCACGGCGCGGCGGCTGCGCGACCTGGGCCATCCCGCGCGGGTGATCGGCGTGGAACCGGTCGGGTCGATCGCGTTCGGCGGGCCCGGCGGACCGTACTGGCAGTCGGGCACCGGCACCCCGCCCGGCGCGACCGTCGGTACGGCCGTGGACTACTCGCTGCTGGACGAGGGAGTCACCGTCTCGGATGTGGACGCCTTCGCCACCGCCCGCTCGGTCGCGCAGCGTTCCGGTCTGATGATCGGCGGGTCGGCGGGCGGGTCGGTGTACGTGGCGCTGCAACGGCTCGAGGAATTCGAACCGGGCTCGACGATCGTCACCATCGTCTGCGACGGCGGGGAGAAGTATCTCGACACGGTCTTCGACGACGAATGGATGAGCGACCGCGATCTGCTCGACCGCACCGCCGAGCACGCGGTCACCGACCTGCTGGACCGCTACGCACCCGCGGCACCTGCTGTGCCCGAGGCGCGAAATCTGGTGGGAGCCCGATGAATCCGGTCGTCGCGGAGGCCCGGACATGACCGCCGCCACACCCCGCGGTGACGGGCGCCGGCTGACGGCGCTCGCGACGCCCATCGCGCTGACCCAACTGGCTCAGGTCGCGATCTCCACCACCAATATCGCGCTGATGGGCAGTCTCGGCGTCGACCAGGTGGCGGCCGGTGGGCTGGCGCTGGTGCTGTTCAACCAGATCCGCACCATGTGCGTCGGATTGATAACCGCCAGCGGCAATCAGGTGGCAACCGTGGTGAGCCGGGCCGAGAAACAGCGCCGCAACCCCGAACACGAGATCCGCGATGTGGTCCGATCGAGCTTCCTCATCGCCACGGCCGCGGGGGTGCTCGGCGGTCTGATCCTGGTCGGTCTGGGCTGGTCGCTGCAATGGCTGGGCCAGGACGCCACGGTGCTGGCCGAAGCGCGGCCGATGATGGTGGCGCTCGCGCCGGGTCTGCTGCCCTGCCTGTGGTTCCAGGTGCTGCGGCAATACACCGTCGGCATGCAACGGCCACAGGCGCTGCTGGTGGTGACGCTCGGCTCGGTGGCCGTGAACGCAGTGGTCGCGCTGGCACTGATCCACGGCTGGGCCGGACTGCCCGCCCTGGGCCTGACCGGTGTCGGCGTGGCGTCCTCGGTCGTCTTCCTCGTCACCTTCGCGGTGTTCTGGGTGATGGTGCGTCGCGACGCGGCGCTGGGGCCGACGCTGCCGGTGCGGATGTGGCCGGTACGCCGGCGAACGGCCACCGCGGAACTGCGGCTCGGCGCGCCGATCGCGCTCACCTACGGCTCCGAGGCCGGCATGTTCTCGGTGCTGGCCCTGGCGATGGGCACACTCGGCCCGGCGGCGCTGGCCGCGCACAACGTGGTGTATCAGCTCGTCTACATCGTGTTCCAGGTGGCGGTGGGGCTCTCGCACGGCGTCTCGATCCTGGTGAGCCGGGCCGTGGCCCGCGAGGAGTTCCGCCGCGCCCAGAACCTGGCCTGGCTGGCGTTGCGGCAGGCTGCCGTGGTGGCCGCGGTCGTCGGCGTGCTGTACGTCGCAGCGCCCGATCTGGTGCTGCGTCCGTTCCTCGCCGGTCGGGACGGCGCCACCGTCGAACTCGCGCACAGCCTGCTGCTGATCGCCCTCGTCCTGCAGTTCTTCGATGCCGCGCAGAACATCGGCAACGGGCTGCTGCGGGGGCTCGAGGACACCCGGGCCGGTTTCCGGTTGTCGCTGGTGGGATATTGGATCGTCGGTCTGCCGACCGCGTTGCTGCTCGCCTTCCCGTTGGGCCTGGGGGCGAGTGGCGTCTGGTGGGGCCTGACCGCGGGCCTGGCCGCGACGGCCGCGCTGATGCTGCGGCGTTATTTCTCGCTGCTGCACCACCGCCGGGCCGCCGAACCCCGCCAATTGGCCGACAGCCTCAACTGAACCGTCCGCATCCCTGTCACCAGCGCACTTCACATCGGCGGCTCGCACCCCAGCAAGTAAGCGGCACAACGGTTTACACTGGGGTGCCAGTCGCGGCCGACGCCGCCGCGTGAGCCGACCGTGAGGTGACGAGATGGTAGCCAGTGCCGGAGAACGTCAACAGCCCGCGACCGAGCATCCTGAACTGGACGTCCTGCCGACCTGGCCGCTGGACACCATCGCGGTCCTGGTGACCACCGATCCGTCGCCGCACGCGATACCCGTGAGCTGGCCGGTGCGCGCCGACGATCGGCGAATCCTGTTGAGCCTCAAGTTCGATCGCGGTTCGCTGGCGCGGCTGCGCAAACGTCCCGATGTCGCGCTGCTGATCCTCGGTGGCGGCAATGTGGCACTGTGCGCCCGCGGTCGCGCGCGCGTCATCGCCGATCCGATGCCCGGCGCCGAGGACTACGTGGCCGTCGCCATCGATGTAGAGGTGATCGACGACCACCGCCAGGGCGCGTTCGAGGTCGAAGCGGGCATTCAGCGCACGGTCCTCGACGAACCGGAACTCGAATACCTCCGCTCGCGTGTCGCCACCCTGCAGGAGATGGTCGACGCGAAGAATTGACGCCATGATCGCCGCCTTCTCGGTCACCCCGCTCGGCACCGGCGCCGATGTGGGCCGCGCCGTCGCCGAAGCCGTCCGCATCGTCCGCGCCAGCGGGCTGCCGAACGAAACCAACGCCATGTTCACCACACTCGAGGGCGAATGGGACGAGGTGATGGGGGTGATCAAACAGGCCTCCGACGCCGTCCTCGCGGTCGCGCCGCGCTGCAGCCTGGTGATCAAGGCCGACATCCGTCCCGGCGTCACCGGCGCCCTGACGTCGAAGGTCGAGACCGTCGAACGCTATCTCGCGGAAGACCCCCAGTAAGCGCGCCAGTCGTCCGGGCCGAGCGGCGCACGTTCTCCTCGGGCCTGTTCGGCGGCGTCCTCCGCGCCGCGGATTCGGGTCGCGAAAGCGATGGCGGCCTTGCGTAGCCGCTCCTCCGCACTGTCCGGTTCGCCCAGATGAACGACCCGCAGGTCGTCCGGAACCAGATCCTCGGGTAGCCCGGCCTTCGCGCTGCGGGAGCGAATCTTCTCCGCCAGCGCCAGTGCGGGCTGCGCCATCGCGATCCCGTCCAGGCAGGAGCGGCGCGCCTTCTCGGTGAGTTTGCGTTCTTCCCAGGCGCGTTCCTGCGCGGCGACCTTCGCGGCCACATCCGCTCCGGCGTCCACCGCCGGATCGGACAGATGCGGACTGCGGTGCACCAGTTTCGCGACCAGCGCGGCGGCCACCTCGTCGACGGTGAATTCGCCCGCCGCCTCGGCGATCCGGGAATGGAACAGCACCTGTAACAGCAGGTCGCCGAGTTCCTCCTTGATCGTCTCCGCATCGCCGTGCTGGATGGCGTCGAGGAGTTCGTAGGTCTCCTCCAGCAGATACGGCCGGAGCGAATCGTGGGTCTGGGTGACCTCCCAGCCACCGAAATTCCACAGCCGGTCCATGACCTCGACGGCCTCGGTCAGGCCGTGCGCGACCCGTGCGGAATCAGCCGCGGCGTCGTCGGATCCACCCGACGGGCGCTCGCCCCCGACCTCCCTCACCCGACCGCGACCTCCGCGCGCACCACGAGATCGACCATGCCCTTCGGCTTCCCGTCGAGCGCCAGCAGCAGATCGGCGACGAACTGCAACAACTGCACATCGCGCACCCGCGCCGCGCCCACGCTGTCCTCCACGCGGGGCAGCGGCAGCTGCACGATGCCGGTGGTGGGCCGATAGCTCGCACTCGGATACAGCCGCTTGAGCCGCATCTGCTTCGAATCGGGCAGTTGCAGCGGCGACACCTTCAGTGTGGTGCCCGTGACGCCAACCTCCTGGATGCCGTACTCGCGGCACAGCAGTCGCAACTTCGCGACCGACACCAACCGGCCGACCTCCACCGGCAGCGGGCCGTACCGGTCGACGAGCTCCTCCACCACGGCGGCGAGCGCCGAATCATCCTGTGCCGCAGCCAGTTTGCGGTATGCCTCCAGCCGCAGCCGGTCGCTGGCGATGTAGTCGGGCGGAATGTGCGCATCCACCGGCAGGTCGATCCGCACCTCCTTGGCCTCTTCCTCGGTCGTGATCGGGCGGCCGTCGGCGGCGGCGCGATAGGCCTCCACCGCCTCACCGACCAGTCGCACATACAGATCGAAACCGACGCCGGCGACATGGCCGGACTGTTCGGCACCGAGAACGTTTCCGGCGCCGCGGATTTCGAGGTCCTTCATCGCCACGGCCATACCCGCGCCGAGATCGGAGTTCTGCGAGATGGTGGCCAGGCGGTCGTAGGCCGTTTCGGTGAGCGGCTTCTCGGCCGGATACAGGAAGTAGGCGTATCCGCGTTCCCGGCTGCGCCCGACCCGGCCGCGCAGCTGGTGCAGCTGCGAAAGGCCCAGGGTGTCGGCCCGTTCGACGATCAGCGTATTGGCGTTGGAGATGTCCAGACCGGTTTCGATGATCGTGGTGCACACCAGCACGTCGAATTCGCGCTCCCAGAAGCCCTGCACGGTCTTCTCCAGGGTGTCCTCGTTCATCTGGCCGTGCGCCACCGCGACCCGCGCCTCGGGCACCAGATCGCGAATTCGCTGGGCGGCCTTGTCGATCGAGGACACGCGGTTGTGCACGTAGAAGACCTGGCCGTCGCGCAGCAATTCGCGGCGCACGGCCGCGGCGACCTGTTTGTCGTTGTAGCCGCCGACATAGGTCAGGACCGGGTGGCGCTCCTCGGGCGGGGTGAGGATGGTCGACATCTCGCGGATTCCGGCCAGGCTCATCTCCAGAGTGCGCGGAATCGGAGTGGCCGACATGGTCAGCACGTCGACGTGGGTGCGCAGCGCCTTGATGTGTTCCTTGTGCTCGACGCCGAATCGCTGTTCCTCGTCGATGATCACGAGGCCGAGTTCCTTCCACCGCAGACCGGTCTGCAGCAGCCGGTGCGTACCGACCACGATGTCGACCTCACCGGTGGCCATGCCGTCGATCACCTCGCGCGATTCGGCCGGGTCGGTGAAGCGCGACAGGCCCTTCACCCTGACCGGGAATCCGGCGACGCGTTCGGTGAAGGTCTGCAGATGTTGCTGTGCCAGCAGCGTGGTCGGCACCAGCACCGCGACCTGCTTACCGTCCTGAACCGCCTTGAACGCCGCCCGCACCGCGATCTCGGTCTTGCCGTAACCGACGTCGCCGCAGATCACCCGGTCCATCGGCACGGGGCGTTCCATATCGGCCTTCACCTCGGCGATGGCGGTGAGCTGATCGTGGGTCTCGGTGAACGCGAAGGCGTCCTCCATCTCCTGCTGCCACGGCGTATCGGAGGCGAACGCGTGACCGGGCGCGGCTTGGCGCGCGGCGTACAACTGCACGAGTTCGGTGGCGATCTCGCGAACGGCCTTGCGCGCCTTGCGTTTCGTATTCGCCCAGTCGGATCCGCCGAGTTTGGACAGACTCGGCATCTCCCCGCCCACGTAGCGGGAGAGCTGGTCCAGCGAATCCATCGGCACGTACAACCGGTCGCCGGGCTGACCGCGCTTACTGGGCGCGTACTCGATGACCAGATATTCGCGTCGCGCGCCACCGACGGTGCGTTCGATCATCTCCACGAACCGGCCGATGCCGTGCTGATCGTGCACGACCATATCGCCGGAACTCAGCGCCAGCGGATCGACCTGATTGCGCCGCCGAGCGGGAAGTTTCTTGCCCTCACCGGGCGCGGTGACGCGGTTGCCGGTCAGATCGGATTCGGCGATGACGACCAGTTTCGCGTCGTCGAACACGATGCCGTCGTGCAGCGAACCGCACAGCACACCGACCAGCCCACGCACCGGTTCGGCGCCCGGCTCGAGCGCCGCGGCCGGAACCTCGGCATCGGCGAGCCGCTCCTGAATGCGTTGTGCCGTACCGTGTCCCGCGACCACGATGACCGCGCGTCCCCCGGTGGTGACGTGCGCGCGCAACGAGGCGAAGACGGTCGCGACCAACTCCTCCGAGCCGCGGGCCGCCGGCGCCGACAGCACGGGCAACACGACCTCCGCGGGATCGTCGGCGGCCAGCGGGCTCAGCGTCCACCACGGCAACCCGCGCGCCTCGGCATCGGCCCGCACGACGTCCAACCCGCGATACGCCGAGGACGCCAAATCCAGCCCGTGCGCGCCCAAGGGCGCCGCTCCGCCGAAGGACGCGGCCGTCCACGACGCCTCGAGGAATTCCTGTCCGGTGCGGACCAGATCGGCGGCGCGGGTGCGGATCTTCTCCGGATCGCACAGCAGCACATGCGATTGCGTCGTCACCACATCGGTGAGCAACTGCAGCTCACCAGGCCGCAGCACCGGCAGCAGCGCCTCCATCCCCTCCACCGGAATGCCCTGCGCCAGCTTCTCCAGCATCTCGACCAGCGCCGCATCGGCCGGATTGTCCGCGGCCACCTTCGCCGCCGATTCGCGCAGGTCCTCGGTCAGCAGCAGTTCCCGGCAGGGCTGTGCCACAACGAGATCCACCTCGACCTCGGTGAGCGAACGCTGATCGGCGACGGAGAACGCGCGCAGTTCACTGATCTCGTCGCCCCAGAATTCCACGCGCACCGGATGATCGGCGGTGGGCGGGAAGATGTCGAGAATGCCGCCGCGGACCGCGAATTCGCCGCGCTTGCCGACCATATCGGCGCGCTCGTAAGCGAATTCGACCAGCCGCGTGGTCAATTCGTCGAAATCGAATTCGGCACCGACGCGCAGCACGATGGGTTCGATCTCACCAAGTCCCGGGGCCATCGGCTGCATCAGCGACCGGACCGTGGTCACCACCACCTGCAGCGGTTCCGGATGGCCCGGATCCTCCGGATGCGCCAGCCGCCGCAGCACCTGCAACCGCCGGCCCACGGTGTCGGCACTGGGCGACAGCCGCTCGTGCGGCAGTGTCTCCCAGGACGGGAACAGCGCGACCCGATCGCCGATGATCTCGCTCAACTCGACGGTCAGATCGTCGGCCTCGCGCCCGGTGGCGGTCACCACCACCAGCGGCCGCGCGGCCGCGACGGTCGCCGCCACGAACGGCCGGACCGCCGACGGCGCGACCAGCTGCACCGAGGAGCGCCCGATCAGTTCCCGAACCTGGCTCAGCGCGGCATCGGCACCGGCCACCTCGGCCAGTCCCGCAAGAGGTGGGCGATGGCTCGGCATGAAAGAAACTCCCGCTGCACAGATCGGCGATTTCAGAGCGACCAATCGAGTCTAGTCACGCGAATGTGCCGCCAGCACGGTGGTCCCCGCCACCGTCCGCGCGACCAGCGCGTGCGGGGCACACCAATACCCGAAGAAATACCACCAAGGCGTACTTCTACGAGCCGTACACCTTGGTGGGTCTCGGCCCGCCTCGATTTTGGAGCGACGGAGCGAGGGAGCGCAGCGACTGAGCGGAGAAGTGAAAAATCGAGGCCCAGAGGGCCGAGACCCCGCCGGAGCGAAGCGCAGGCCAAAATTACGGCACGTAGCGACGCAACCGCCGCGCCGCGAACTCCCGAAAATAGGCCACCTTCTCGTCCGGCACGATCGAGGGCAGCAGGAAGTACCACATGCGTTCCATGCGCACCGCCATCTGGTCGATGGATTCGGTGCCGACGGCGGTGATGTGGACTCCGGCGGTCATCTCCTGCAGGAGAAGACCGATCGTTTCGGGGTCGAGGTCGGGTTTGAGGTCGCCCTGCGCGATGGCCCGCTCCGCGAGCAGGATCTGGGTTTCGCCCCAGGTCTTGGTGATGTTCTCGCCCGAGGCGCCGCGGTAGTCGCCGATCTGGTGGGTGAGTTTGAGCATCGCGCCGACCATCGGATCGTTCATGGTGAGGTCGGCGACGACGTAGGTGATGCCGATGGCGGCTTCGAGTGCGGGTACGCGCGGGTCGAAGAAGCCCTGACAGGCGCCGCGCAGTCGTTCGTTGCCCTGGTCGACCACGGCGCGCGCCAGTTCTTCCTTGGATCCGAAGTGGAAGTACAGTGCGCCTTTGGTGACGTTGGATTGCGAGATGATCTCGCTGAGGCTCGCATTCGCGTAACCGAGTCGCAGAAAGACGTCGGCCGCGCCTGCCAGCACCGAATCGCGGGTGATTTCCGCACGCGCTTGCCTAGCCATCAGATCCGCCTGTCCTCAAACCAGCCATCCTGAAGTAGACCGATATCCCGAAGTTGACCGACATCACAGCTCGAACAGCACTTGAAGGATGGGTGAACCGTACCATCCGACCGGCCGTCGCCAGCGGAATCGAGCATTAAGACCAGTCTCCTTCGCAAACAATGGGCTAACCGTCCAGTTCGGTCCCCTATTACCCCCCGGCGTGGCCACCGCCGGTCAGCCGGGTGTCGTGCTCGGCCATTCGGAGCCGAGCTGCGGATCGGCCTCGAGGTGGGTGAGCCCGTTCCAGCACAGGTTCACCAAATGCGCGGCTACCACCTCTTTGGACGGCTGCCGTTCGTCGAGCCACCAGGTGGCGGCGGTGGCGACCATGCCCACCAGGGCCTGCGCGTAGAGAGTGGCGAGACTGGTGTCGAAGTCGCGGCGTTCGAAATCGCCGGCGAGGATGTGCGCGACCTGGTTGACCGCCTCGTTCAGCAGGCTCGAATAGGTGCCGGCGGCGGCCGAGGCGGGCTGATCACGCATCAGGATGCGGAAACCGTCGGTGCGCTCCTCGATATAGGTCAGCAGCGCGAGGGCGACCTGTTCCAGCCGGACGCGGGAGCGGTTCTGGGTCAGCGACGAGGTGATCATGTCCAGCAGCGTCGACATCTCGCGGTCGACGACCACCGCGTAGAGGCCTTCTTTACCGCCGAAGTGTTCGTACACAACGGGTTTCGACACCTGGGCGCGCTGGGCGATCTCCTCGATGGAGGTGGCGTCGTAGCCTCGTTCGGCGAACAGCGCCCGGCCGATCTCGATCAACTGCTGCCGGCGCTGCGTTCCGGTCATCCGCGGA
Source organism: Nocardia sp. MDA0666 (assembly GCF_003023875.1). NCBI lineage: Bacteria > Bacillati > Actinomycetota > Actinomycetes > Mycobacteriales > Nocardiaceae > Nocardia > Nocardia sp. MDA0666. Next base: position 54,357 of record NZ_PYHT01000031.1, on the reverse strand, counting down.
CGCGGCGCCCGTATCGGGTCGCCCGAAGTCATCTCCCCCGCCTCTCTCCCCCGCCTCTCCGGGAATCTTGCCGGTCGTAGGTGTCTGGAGATTTCTCGGCCGGGCCGGCGGTCGGCGACGACCCGAGGTCAGGGCGTGCCCGACGAGTTACCCATGTGCTTTCGAAATCAGATGTTGCGTTGCGCAAATTTACCCGACCGCGACCGGGCACTCTTGCCGACCCGCGACCCGCGCGGGAAAATCTGCCCGTAATTCGCGAAGCGGTGGGGAAACGTGCGAGGATATTGCGCGCATGCCGTGGCGCAGCGGTGGATCCATGGGGTTCATCGGTGCGACGATCCGCCGTAGTGTAATGGCAGCACCACTGATTTTGGTTCAGTTAGTTCAGGTTCGAGTCCTGGCGGCGGAGCTGGCGATGGGGCTGTGACCTGCGTGAATATCGGGCAAAGCCCCGAGCCGGTGCTCAGGCCCGGGTGGACTAGGGTGTGGGCGGACGGCCAGCCGCCGAGCCCGCCGCAGACCGAGCCTGCGAAGGCCCGGCGCGGGCAGAGACAGCCGCAGGCAAAAGACAGCGCAGACCAGCACGATGACAGGCAGCCGAGGGAGATCCATGCCACAGCAGACCGCCGTCGTCGTTCTTGCCGCCGGTGCCGGAACTCGAATGCGGTCCAAGACACCGAAAGTGCTGCATTCGCTCGCCGGGCGCAGCATGCTCGAGCACGCCCTGCACGCGGCGAACGAGATCGACCCCACCGACCTGATCACGGTGATCGGCCACGACCGCGAACAGGTCGGCGCCGCGGTGAATTCCGTTGCGGCAGAACTGGGTCGCGAGATCACCTCCGCGGTACAGGAACAGCAGCTGGGTACCGGGCACGCGGTGCAGTGCGCCCTGTCGGCGCTGCCCGCGGACTTCACCGGGGATCTGCTGGTGACCTCCGCCGATGTGCCGCTGCTGGACGGGCACACTCTCTCGGCGCTGCTGGACGAGCATCGCAGTTATCAACCGCGTTCCGCGGTCACGGTTCTCACCTTCGTTCCCGAGGATCCGAACGGTTACGGCCGGATCGTGCGCGATCCCGACGGCGGCGTCCTCGAGATCGTCGAACACGCCGATGCGACCCCGGAGCAGGCGGCGATCAACGAAGTCAATTCCGGCGTCTACGTTTTCGACGTCACCGTGCTGCGGACGATGATCAACCGGCTGACGACCGCCAACGCCCAGCACGAGCTGTATCTGACCGATGTCCTGAAGCTGGCACGCGAGGCCGGCCATCCGGTGCACGGCGCGCGCCTGGTCGATGCCGCCAAGGTCACCGGCGTCAACGACCGGGTGCAGATGGCTCAGGCGGCCCGCACCCTGAACCGCTACATCCTCGAGCGCCATATGCGCGCCGGAGTCACCGTCATCGATCCGGCCACGACCTGGGTGGACGCGAGTGTGCGCATCGGCCGCGACGCGGTGCTGCGCCCCGGGGTCCAGCTGCTCGGTAACACCGTGATCGGCGAGGATGCCGAGGTGGGACCCGATTCGACCCTGACCGATGTGCTCGTCGGCGAGGGCGCGAAGGTGGTCCGGACCCACGGCGAGGGCGCCACCATCGCCGCCGCCGCCACGATCGGGCCGTTCGCCTATCTGCGCCCGGGGACGATCGTCGGCGAATCCGGCAAGATCGGCGCCTTCGTGGAGACCAAGAACGCCTCGATCGGCGCGCATTCGAAGGTCCCCCACCTGACCTACGTCGGTGACGCCACCATCGGCGAGTACAGCAACATCGGCGCATCGAGCGTGTTCGTCAACTACGACGGCGTGAAGAAACACCACACCGTCGTCGGTTCGCATGTGCGCACCGGCAGCGACACGATGTTCGTCGCGCCGGTGACCGTGGGCGATGGCGCATATTCGGCAGCGGGTACTGTGCTGCGTAGAAATGTTCCGCCGGGAGCGCTGGCAGTATCCGGCGGGGCACAGAAGAACATTGAGGGCTGGGTGCAGCGGTATCGTCCCGGGACGGCCGCGGCGCAGGCGGCGGCGGAGGCGATCGCGGCCGATGACAGAGCGAGTCAGGCAACCGAGCAAAAGGATGGCAACACAGAGTGACCGCGTTCTCCACCGATAACCAGAAGAACCTGATGCTGTTCTCGGGGCGCGCTCACCCCGAACTGGCCGAGCAGGTCGCGAAGGAACTCGACGTCGCGATCACGCCGCAAACCGCCCGCGAGTTCGCCAACGGCGAGATCTTCGTTCGCTTCGAAGAGTCGGTGCGCGGCTCGGATGCCTTTGTGCTGCAGAGCTTTCCGGCTCCGTTGAACCAGTGGCTGATGGAACAGCTCATCATGATCGATGCGCTCAAGCGCGGTTCGGCCAAGCGGATCACCGCCGTCCTGCCGTTCTACCCCTACGCCCGCCAGGACAAGAAGCACCGCGGTCGCGAGCCCATCTCCGCCCGCCTGGTCGCCGATCTGCTCAAGACCGCCGGTGCGGACCGCATCATCACCGTCGACCTGCACACCGATCAGATCCAGGGCTTCTTCGACGGCCCGGTGGACCACATGCACGCCCTGGTCCAGCTGTCGGAGTACGTGCGCAACCACTACAGCACCGAGAACGTCACCATCGTCTCGCCCGACGCCGGTCGCGTGAAGGTGGCCGAGAAGTGGGCCGACGCGCTCGGTGGCGCGCCGGTGGCGTTCATCCACAAGACCCGCGATCCGCTGGTGCCGAACCAGGTCAAGTCGCATCGTCCCGTCGGTGACGTCGCGGGCCGCACCTGCATCCTGATCGACGACATGATCGACACCGGTGGCACCATCGCCGAGGCCGTACGCGTGCTGCGCGAGGCCGGAGCCGGCGATGTGGTCATCGCCGCCACCCACGGCGTGCTGTCCTCCCCCGCGGCCGAGCGCCTCGCCTCCTGCGGCGCCAAGGAAGTCATCGTCACCAACACCCTGCCGATCACCGAGGACAAGAAGTTCCCGTCGCTGACCGTGCTGTCGATCGCCCCGCTGCTGGCGCGGACGATCCGGGAGGTCTTCGAGAACGGCTCGGTCACCGGCCTGTTCAACGGCTCCGCCTAGCTCCCCCGCCTCGCTCCCCCGCCTCTCCGCGTATTCAGCGTGTCGTTGGGTGGGCGATGGGTTGGCCGTCGGTCTCTCGTTGGGTGCGTGTCGGTTTTCGGGCGTGCCCGGGGAGTTACCCATGTTCTTGTGAAATCAGTCGTTCCGTCGGGTGACTATCCGTCGGGGCGACTGATTTGTATTGGCGGTTGTTCCCTCCTCTTCTTTCGGGATCAGCGGTAGCGTTGGTTGTAGGGTGCACCGCGAATGTGCAGGGTGCGCCGGCCTGCGAGAGAGGTGGGCTGAGGATGGCCGACGACGACACTTACCCGTTGATGGACGAGGTGTTCGAGATGGGCGATGACGAGCGCGAAGACCTGGATTACGACCTCGGGGACGATGAACAGGCCGACGAGATCCGCGAATATCAGCGCTACATCGACGATCCGCCTGCCGATCTGGAGATCCGGTATCACGAGAACGACGACGACGGTCGCCTGGGGATCCGCAGCGAACTCGACCAGGAATGGACTCGGCGCCGGCATCGTCAGGAATTGCGCGACGAGGACGAGCGGCCCGCCGAAGTCGCCGCCATCGAGGTGGTCGACGAACCGGGTGACTGAGCGGCGGCCGGTCGGAGCGGGTGCGGCGGACCATGTCCGCGGCGGTCGCTAAGTTGGCGGTATGAGCGGATTCGCGGGGTTCCCGTTCGCCGGGCTCGACTTCTACGAGGATCTGGAAGCCGACAACTCGAAGGCTTTCTGGACCGCCAACAAGCATGTCTACGAGCAGTCCGTGCGGGCGCCGATGGTGGCACTGACCACGGAACTGGAGAACGACTTCGGACCGGCGAAGATCTTCCGGCCGTATCGCGATGTGCGGTTCTCCAAGAACAAGGCGCCCTACAAGGACCATCAGGGCGCGGTGGTCCGCACCGCCCCGGGAGCGGGCTGGTACGTCCAGATCGGCGCGCCCGGACTGTACGTGGCCGGTGGGGTGTACGCGCCGACCCCCGAGCAGCTGGCGCGACTGCGCACCACCATCGACGACGAGGTGCGCGGTCACGAATTGCGGGCGCTGCTGGACGGTGTGGCGGCGGTCGGCTATGTGATCGGCGGGGAGCAACTGAAGACCCGGCCCAAGGGTTTTCCCGCCGACCATCCACGCATCGACCTGCTACGTCACAAATCCCTGGTGGTCCACAAGGACTTCGGCGCACCGCCCTGGCTGGAAACACCCCGCGCCGCCACCGAAGTCCGGGCCGCGTGGGAGGATCTGCGGCCCGTCGTCGAGTGGCTGGCCGCGGTCATCGGCAACTGACCTCGACGGACAATCCGGGCCGGGCGATCAGCGTCGTTCGGCCAGGACCAGCACGAAACGCTCGGCCGAATCGGTCCATACCTCTTCGGTGGCGAATCCGGCGCTGTCCAATTCCCGGCCGAGGCCGTCCACGCGGAACTTGGCCGAGATCTCGGTGCGCATCTGCTCACCCTGCGCGAAGTCCACGACCAGGTCCAGATCGGCAACGGTGACCGTCATATCCCGGGTCGCCGCCAACCGCATCTCGATCCACTCGTTCTCCGCGTCCCAATGCGCGATGTGCGCGAAGGCTTCCGGGTCGAAGTCGGCATGCAGCCGAGAGTTCAACACATGCAGGACATTTCGATTGAATTCGGCCGTCACGCCCGCGGCATCGTCGTAGGCGGGCACCAGCACCGCCGGATCGGTGACCAGGCCGGCCCCGAGCAGCAGCTGCTCACCCGGCTCGAGGACCTGCTGAATGCCGGCCAGGAATTCGGCTCGCTCCTGCGGGACCAGATTGCCGATGGTGCCGCCCAGGAATGCGATCATCCGCCGACCACCGCGGGGGAGATTGTGCAGGGTTTCGGTGAAATCACTGACCACCCCGTGCACCGCGAGATTCGGGAATTCGGTACCGATCTGCTCGGCGGCACCGCGCAGTGCGGAGAGCGACACATCCTGCGGCACGTAGGTTTTCAGCGGACCCTCGGACAACAGGGCCGACAGCAGCAGACGCGTCTTGGCCGCCGAGCCGGCGCCCAGCTCCACCAGCACCTCGGCCTGGGCGGTGCGCGCGATATCGCCGACCACGCGCTCCAGCAGCGCGCGCTCCGTGCGGGTCGGATAGTACTCCGGAAGTTCGGTGATCGCTTCGAACAGTTCGCTACCGCGCGCGTCGTAGAACCACTTCGGCGGCAACGTCTTCGGATCGGCGGTGAGTCCGGTCCGAGCGTCCGACCGCAGGGCTGCGTCGAGATCGTCGTCGGTGAGATGGATGTCCAGCGTCGGTTCGCTCATGAACGGGCCCTTTCGGATTCATCAGGTCCTGCGGAGAGAGTGGGTTGTGCTGCGTCCAGCGGCTCGACCACGAGAAGACCGGGCCGCACCGTCACCATCTGCCGATCGGTGATGGCCTGCCAGCGTGGATCGTCGTCGTACGGTTCGGAGGAAACCACCGCGACCTCGTCGGTGACCAGCACCGACAGCGAGTGGTGAATAGTTGTCGCCCACAGTGTTTCGCCGTTCCCGAGTAGCAGGTTCAGCCGCGCGCTCGGCGCCTGCGCCAGTACGGCGCGCACCGTCGCCGACACGGCCGCCGCGACGGCCCGGAGCCGGGCGTCGGACTCGCTGCGTCCCTCGAACGACGACGACAGTGCGCCGATTCCGTCCAAGGCGGCGCGCAGCACCACCCAGAGCGCGGCGGAATCGGTCGCGGATTCGGCATCCAGCAGATCCGGCGACCCGAATTGCTTTGCCACCACGGGCAACACCGTGCGCCAGTTCTGAATCACGCCGTTGTGACTGAACGCCCATCCGCCGTCGGTGAACGGGGCGCAGGCGGTCCGCTCCACCGGCATGCCGATCGTGGCCGAACGCACCGCGGCCAGCACCGCGGGTGAGGACAGTTGCGGCAGCACCTCCTCCACCGCGGGGTCGGTCCAGATCGGCGCGGCATTGCGGTAGCGGCTCGCGGCTCCTTCGCCGGTCCACCACGCGACCCCGAAACCGTCGGCATTGACGGTTCCCCCGTGACGCATATCGTTCGGCGCCCACGACTGGGTGCGCAGCGAATGCGTTCCGCGAGTGAGCAGTTCACCGACCGGAGCCGGTGGTCCCAGATAGCCGAGATGTCGGCACATCAGCGCTCGTCCGGTCGCAGGTCGCGGGCGAGGCGGAAGCCGGAGAAGATCTGCCGGCGGATCGGGTGGTCCCAGTTGCGGAAGGTACTGCGGCAGGCGACCGGGTCGGTGCCGAAGGATCCGCCGCGCAGGACGCGGTAGTCACCGCCGAAGAACACCTCGGAATATTCGCGGTAGGGGAAGGCGGCGAATCCGGGATACGGCTCGAAACCCGAAGCGGTCCATTCCCATACGTCGCCGATCAGCTGATGCACCCCGGACGGCGACGCACCGGCCGGATAGGCGCCGACATCGGCCGGTTCCAGATGGCGCTGCCCCAGATTGGCGGTGGTGTCGTCGGGTTCGGCGTCGCCCCACGGATATCGACGGGATCGCCCGGTGGCCGGATCGAACCGCGCGGCCTTCTCCCATTCGGCCTCGGTGGGCAAGCGCTTACCCACCCAGTTGGCGTAGGCCTCGGCCTCGAACCAGCACACGTGCACCACCGGCTGCTGCGGGCGCACCGGCGCCGGCGTTCCGAAAGTTCGTCGCCACCGGCGATTGTCGCTGTCGCGCTCCCAGAACTGCGGCGCGGTCAGATCGGCCTCCACCCGGTGGGCCCAGCCCCGCTGTGACCACAGCTCGGGCCGGTGATAGCCACCGTCCTCGATGAACGCCAGATATTGCGCATTCGTCACCGGCGCCGCATCGATCGCGAAGCCGGGCAGGTGCACGCGATGTTCGGGCCGCTCGTTGTCGAGGGCCCACGGATCCGAGGAGGTGCCCATGGTGAATTCGCCCGCGGGAACGACGACTTCGTCGCCGACCGCCACGCGCGCGGCCGGTGCGGGCGCGGCGGTCAGCACCGCGGCGCCGGCGCGCAGCTGATGGGTGGCGAGCATGGTCTCGTCGTGCTGCTGTTCGTGCTGGGCGATCATGCCGAAGGCGAAACCACTGTCCACCAGTCGGTTTCCGTGCAACGGACTGGAATTCAACACATCCAGCACCTTGTCCCGCACGGTGCCCACGTACCCACGTGCCTGCGCCGGATCCAGCAGCGGAAGCGCGGGGCGGTCGGCGCGGGCATGCCGGAAGGCGTCGTAGAGGTGGTCGATATCGGCCCGGACCGGCTCACGCCCGCCGACATCGCGGACCAGCCACAGTTCCTCCTGGTTGCCGATATGCGCAAGATCCCACACCAGCGGGCTCATCAGCGGCGAATGCTGGGCCACCAGCTCGGCCTCGTCCACCGCCTCGGTCAGGATCGTCGTGCGGGCGCGGGCGCGGATCAAGACCTCCGCGATCTGTGCGCGTAATCGCTCCGTCGCGGCGTGATCGGTTCCGGTGTGAAGGGTCATCGGTGCTCTCCCAGGGATCGTGCCCGGCTGCCTCGTCGCACCGTCCTGCGGTGCGCGTCGCCGGTCGTACTCATTCGGCTGTCTCGGCGGGTGCGCAACGGGCGACCTCCCCGTCCGGCATCCGGCCGCCGCGACATCGCCGCACCGCGGCGCAGATCTGCTCGATGGCCTCGTCGCTGCGGGCATGCTCGGTGGCGAGGGTCAGCAGTTCGACCGCGACGGAACGGATCTGGGGGTCGGCCAGGCCACAGCGGGCGGCCGAGGCCCATTCGTCGGCGACCGGTTCGGCCAGCGCGGTCGCCTCCGCGACCACCGCCGGCGTCGACATCAGCGCATCGACGACGTGGACCGGCACGGTCCACTGATCACCCGGCTGTGCGTCCAGATAGCGGACCTCCAGATGCCCGGACGCCCGCACGGGAGGAAAGACCGTGGTCAGGTGGTAGTCGAGGTCCTCGACCTCCGGGCGGCGACCGATCTCGTCGTCGAGCGCGCCGCACAGCCAATCCGCGAAGGTGGCACCCGGCGGCGCCGTCCAATCCGCCTCGGCGGGGCCGCGCCGCACGCACAGCAGCGGGGTGTCCAGCGCCCAGCGGCCGTAGTCGGTGAGCGGATCGGCCCAGCTCCGGACGGGCGGCCGGGTGCGGGCGTGATCGAGCCGCAGCCAGGTGCGCATCCGCTGCGACGCCCAGGCGCCGGTGGGAGCACCGTGCAGATCCGGGGAACAGGCGAAGGCCGCCACCAGGGCCGGTCCGACCGCATACAGCGCGTTCCAGCGGGCCGCGATCTCGGCGGGATCGGCCCCCGCGTCCACGCTGACCTGCGTGGCGGCGGTATTGCACATCATCAGCTTGCCGTACGGGCCGACGCCCGCGAACGCCCGTTCCATCGCGCGATAACGCGGCAGGCGAAGCACCCGGCGGGCCTGCCGACCGGCATCGGCGGCCGCGGAATACGTTCGGATGGATCGGGTTTCGAGCAAGTCGGAGAGAAAGCGAGAATCCTCGAGCAGCCGGGCGCAGAGTTGCGCGGCATCGGCGAAGGGGGCGCTGGACAGTTCGATCTGGCCACCGGGTTCGAGGGTGATCCGGCTGCCACCGGGAAGTACTTTGGCGGGTGAATCGGGCGAAACAGACTGTGGGGCATAAGGACCCAGCGCATCCGCGAACATCGACAAACGCGGACGCGAATCCGGCGCCGACAGCTCCCCGCGAGCGGTGAGCCACTCCAGTTCGGCACCGATCAACGTGGGCGGGCCCTGTTTGAAACAGACACCTCCCACATAGGCCTCCGCCGCGGCGCGCGAAGACAAACCGGCACCCAACCCGGCCGGCGCCTTGTCCACCGTTACCGCCATGCCAACCTCCGCTCGAGCCTGCGGGGGATCACCCACCGCGTTCCGCCCACCCGGAGCCGATATCGGCGACAGTGCCGCATCGACCGAGTGCCGGTATTGCGTGTAGCAGTGCAACGAGAGACCGCGCCCGGTTCTTCCGTCGCTCGAACCAGGGTAGCCGCGCCCACCGACACAGAATCCGTCGAAACGGTGAACATGCCGGTCACGGCCGTACCACCAGTACCACCGCCCCCACCGAACGCCGCTGTTCCAGCTCCCTGTGCGCGGTCGCGGCCGCCGCGAGCGGCAGCCGGGCGTGGATGCGGGGTACGAGTTCGCCGCGCACCGCCGCGGCAAGGGCCTGTTCGGCGTCGGCCCGCTGTTCGGCATCGGACTTGCGAATGACGACACCGAGCGCACCGGTCACCGTCAGCCCCCGCTGGGCCACGGTGAGGGCGTCGAGTGCCGCCCGGTCGCCGGAGGCGAAGCCGTACAGGCCGATCCGGCCCGCCCCATCGGCGGCCGCGGCAATGGCCTGCGCGGCGACCGCGCCGCCGACCGCGTCGAGCACGACATCCACGCCCCGGCCGCCGGTGAGCGCGCGCACCCCCTCTGCCCAGTCCCCGGACCCGTAATCCAGGGCGTGATCGGCGCCGAATTCCGCGACGGCGGCCGTCTTCGCGGCACTCGACACGCCGATCACCCGCGCGCCCGCCGCCTTCGCGGTCTGTACCAGCATCGAACCGATCCGGCCCGCGGCCGCTGTGACCAGCACCGTCTCCGCGGGCCGCACCGCCATCGCCGCGAGCAGGCCGCGCGCCACCGCACCGGATTGGAACACGGTGAGCGCGACCTCGGGATGCAGACCGTCCGGTACCGGGAAGGTATATGCCGCCGGGGCCAAGGCCAGTTCGGCGTATCCGCCGGCCTGGCCGACCGTCGTCGCCACCACCGTCCGGCCGAGCAGCGCCGGATCAACCCCCGCACCGAGGCCGACGACCCGCCCGCCGACCTCCAGCCCCGGGATCCACGGCAGCGGTAGCGGATACCGGCCGGATCGCACGATCACGTCGCCGAAGGCCACACCGGCCCGCTCGACCTCCACCAGGACCTGCCCGGCAGCGAGTTCCGGTTCCGCGGCTTCCGCCAGAACCAGCACCTCGGGATTGCCGAACTCCGTCACCCGTACAGCACGCATGGCATCTTCTCTCGTTTCGCAGGTAGGGTTTCGGAACGAGACAACCTGTCTCGTTCCGAACGCACTGTCCAGCCTCCGAAACTCCCTGTGTCACGACAAGATTCATCTCGGCGGATCTGTCCCGAAACAGACAAGGAGCCGAAAATGTCTCAGCAGAACGTGCGCGTCGTGCGCACTCGCACCCTGCTGCGGCAGGCGTTGATCGAGGCGATCGAAGAGCGTGGCTTCGACCGGATCACGGTCGGCGAACTCACCACCCGGGCGATGGTCAGCAGGGCCGCGTTCTACCGCAACTATCGCGACAAGTACGAACTCGTCGAGCAGATCTTCGACGAGGCGATGGCGGAGATGACCGCCGGCGATCCGGACGCGGAGCGCACGCCCGAACAGCGCTGGGCCGGATTCTTCGCCCATATCGACCGCTATCACCGGCTGTACGCGGCGTTGCTGGGCCGCAAGGGAAGTCCGTGGTTCGCCGACCGCATGCGCACCACCCTCGCGGCCATGTCCAGCACCCATCTCCCGGGACAGTCCGCGACGGCGTTCGTGCCCGGCATCGTCGCGGCGATGTTCGTCCAGTCGATCGTGTGGTGGCTCGACAACGGCCGGCCGTGCCCGCCGGAACAGATGGCCGCGGAGTCCGCGCAGCTGATACGGGCCGTTCTCGGGACGGCGTCGGGCGGCGACGGTCGGTGATGGCCTACCGTCGACAGGGTGCTCGATAGCGACCGCCTGCGCGCCGATATCCCCGCCTACGACACCGCCGGACCGCCGCCGGTCTTCCTCGACAGCGCGGGGTCCTCGCTACCTCCGCGGATCGTCGTGGACACCGCCGTGGCGCATCTGCGGCGCGAGGCCGAGATCGGCGGATATCGCGCCGCCTCGGAGCGGCTCGACGATCTGGCGGCGGTCAAGACCGCGATCGCCACGCTGATCAACGCCGACGCCTCGGCGATCGCCCTGAGCGACAGCGCCTCCCGTTCCTGGTCGGATTTCTTCTACGCCGTACCGCTGCGGCCCGGCGATCGCATTCTGGTCTCGGGTTCGGACTACGCCAGCAATGTGATCGCGGCCCTGCAGCGGGCGCGGGCGGCGGGTGCGACCGTGGAGGCCATTCCCAGCGACGAGACCGGGCAGATCGACCTGGTGGCCCTCGACAGCATGCTCGACGACCGTGTGAAGATCGTCTCGCTGCTGCACGCCCCCACCAACGGCGGGCTGGTCAACCCGGTCGCCGAGGCCACCCGCATCGCCCATCGCGTCGGTGCGCTGGTCCTGCTGGACGCCTGCCAATCCGCCGGTCAGATCGGCATCGACGTCGCCGAGCTGGGCGTCGATGCCATGTCGGCCACCGGCCGGAAGTGGTTGCGCGGCCCACGCGGCACCGGCTTCCTCTACGTCCACCCGGACGTCTGCCGCGAACTCGAACCCAGCCGTCTCGATCTGCACAGCGCCGCGTGGACCGGGCCGCAGGACTACCGTGTGGCCTCCGATGCGAGCCGCTTCGAATTCTGGGAATGCGACGTGGCGGCGCGACTGGGCCTCGGCGCGGCGGTGAACTACCTGCTGGATCTGGGACCGGAGAACGTCTATGCCGATGTCGCCGCCAAGGCGCGGCATCTGCGCGAGAATCTGCCGTCGATCCGGGGAATCACGGTGCGGGACCTGGGAACCGAACATTCCGGCATCGTCTCGTTCACCGTCGACGGCGTCGATCCGGGCGAGGTGCGCGAGACGCTGCGTGCCGCCGACATCACGGTGACGGTCAGCTACCGTAGCTCCACGTTGCTCGACATGTCCGCGCGGCGGCTCGAATCGGTGGTGCGAGCCTCGCCGCACTGCTTCGTCACCCTCGAGGAGCTCGATCGCTTCCTCGAGGCCGTCGACCGCCTCGCGGGTTGAGGCGGCCGAACCGAGTTCCGATTTTCATCGTGTTATTCGTAGTGCGACGCTGAAACGATCACGCTCCGGCGCCGGCTAACGCCGCGCCCGCGCACCGAGATAGTGCAGATGTGCCGACCGCCGGTCGGGTGGAGACGGGAGTTCGAGGGTGAGCCGGTTCACCGAGGAAATGTTCGCGACCGCACAACGTTCCCGCCGGGGGCTGATCACCGGGGAGCCGGAGACGCCGCTACGCCGGGATTGGGACGAGATCCACCGCCTCGCCCGGCGAATGGCCGGCGGGCTCGCGGCGGCCGGGATCGAGCACGGCGACGCCGTCGGTGTGCTGGCGGGTATGCCCGCCGATATCGCGCCGGCCTGCCAGGCGATCTGGATGCGCGGGGCGTCGATCACGATGCTGCATCAGCCGACGCCGCGCACGGATCTGCAACTGTGGGCCCGCGACACCGAGACCGTGCTGCGGATGATCGAGGCCCGCGCGGTGGTGCTGGGCGCGCCGTTCGAGGTGGCGGCGCCGCTGCTGGCCGAACGCGGCATCACCGTGGTCCTGACCGACGAGCTGGCCACCGGACCCGACACCGATCCGGTGCCGACCGAGGAATCCGATATCGCGCTCCAGCAGCTGACCTCCGGTTCCACCGGATCGCCGAAGGCGGTGCGAATCACCCACGAGAACTTCTACGTCAACGCGTATGCCATGTTCGATCGGGTGAAGTTCCAGCTCGATCAGGACGTGATGGTCAGCTGGCTGCCGCTGTTCCACGATATGGGCATGGTCGGATTCCTCAGCGTGCCGATGCAATTGGGCGCCGAGGTGGTCTGTGTGACGCCGATGGATTTCCTGAAACGGCCGATCCTGTGGGCCGAACTGATCTCGAAATACCGCGGAACGGTCACGGCCGCACCCAATTTCGCCTATTCGCTGCTGACCCGCCGCTTGGCGCGCGCCGAGGACGGCATCGTGGATCTGAGCAGCGTACGGTACATGTGGAACGGCGCCGAACCGGTCGATCCCGACACGATGGACGCCCTCGCGGCGGCCGGGAAACGTTTCGGGCTCAGCGCGTCCGCGCTCACGCCGGTGTACGGCATGGCCGAAACGACGCTGGCGGTGTCGATTCCGGATCCGGGCGTCGGGCAGGTCGTCGACATCGTCGACGCGGATCTGCTCGAGGCGCTCGGCAAGGCGGTTCCGGCGACGGATCCGGCGGCCCATCACGGCAATCTGCGCCGGCTGCCGCTGCTGGGCCGCCCGGTGGACAATCTCGAGATCCGGGTGGTCGACGACGAACACCGGCCGTTGCCGACCCGAACGGTGGGCGTGCTCGAGGTGCGGGGGCCCGCGGTCACCGCCGGATATGTGACCGTCGAGGGCTTCCGGCCCGCTCGCGACGCCGAGGGCTGGCTCGACACCGGCGATATCGGCTACGTGACCGAAGACGGATCCGTGGTGGTCTGCGGCCGGATCAAGGACGTGATCATCATGGGCGGGCGCAACATCTTCCCGACCGATATCGAACGGGCCGCGCTGCGCGTCGCCGGGGTGCGGCCGGGCAACGCGGTCGCGGTGCGCCTGGACGCCGGGCAGAAACGCGAGAGTTTCGCGGTCGTGGTGGAGAGCAACGACTTTCAGGATCCCGAGACGGTGCGCCGGATCGAGCACGACGTCGTGCACGAGGTCTTCACCGCGGTCGGCGCCCGCCCGCGCAGCGTCACCGTCCTCGGCCCGGGCGCACTGCCGAAGACGTCCTCCGGCAAGTTGCGCCGCTCCGCCACCGCGGCGCATCTGACCTGATCGCACGAGAGTTACCGCGGTACCGGATCTTCCGACGCGTCCACCGGATAGCGATCGCCGAGGGGGTTCCGGTCCCGGTACACGAAAGCGGCGACCAGATCGTCGGCGACGCGGGCCAGATCGTCGCGGCCCTCGACCGCACCGCACCAATCCAGCGGCAGCGCGTCGAGGCCGTGGCGGGCGCCGAGGATATTGCCGGCCACCGCACCGGTGGAATCGGAATCACCGGAGTGGTTGACCGACAACAGGAATGCGCGGCGCACATCCCCGGTCCGCTCGGCATCCAGCGCGCAGTAGACCCCGACGGCCAGACATTCCTCGGCGACCCAGCCCGCGCCCACCTGTTCCACGCCCTCCGAGGTTCCGGCGCCCGCGTCGGCGGCGGCCACGGCCTTGCGCAGGGCGGCGGCGGTTTCCGCGCCACCGGCCACCGCCTCGACCTGACTCGTGGTGTCCTGCACCGCCGTTCGCAGATCCGCGCCGTTCACGAGCCGGTCGATCAGGGCGGCGAACGCCCCGGCGGCCAGATATCCGGTGGGATGGCCGTGGGTGAGCTGGGCACACCGCGCCGACGCCTCGAAGGCGGCCTCGGGACCCAGGGCGGCCAATCCGAACGGCGCGGACCGCATGACCGTGCCGCATCCCTTGGAATCCTCGTTCACCGGACCCGGGACGCCGAAGGGATGTGGTTCGCGAAAACTCTGCGCCTGCCGGTTCAGCCCGCCCATACACGCGTTGCCCGGTGCGCGCACCGCGTACAGATAGGGCAGACTCGCCAGCCAGCCGTCGGGACGCGGGTCGGGCGCGTGTTCGCGTTGAGTCCGCAGCCAGCGCAGATAGGCGTGGCGCAGCACCGGCGCCGGATCCGCCCCCGGCGCACACCGCAGCAGTCCCTCGGCGGTGAACAGCGTCATCTGGGTATCGTCGGTGATCTGCCTGGGCGCGGATTCGTCTGCCGCCGGGGCGAATCCGGTGAGCCCGTCGGGCCCGAACCGGTCGCGGATCTGTTCCAGTTTCAGGAATTCGATCGGCCAGCCCAGCGCATCACCGACCGCCCCGCCCAGCAGGGTGCCCCGATACCGATCGAAAATCGTCGTGTAGTCCTGCACGGCCACCGATCTTCGCAGAGGATCGCTCAGTGCAGTTGGTTCTGGGCGGTTTCCAGACCCACGCGCAGCAGCAACTCCACCGCGTCGGCGGTCTGTTCGACCAGCACCGGAACCTCTTTGCGTTCGGGCGCGGAGAACGGTTTGAGCACGAAATCGGCCGGATCCTGCCGGCCGGGCGGACGGCCCACACCGAACCGCACCCGCAGATAGTCCTTGGTGGACAGGGCATTCGAAATCGAACGCAGCCCGTTGTGACCACCTTCACCGCCGCCACGTTTGAGCCGGATGCTGCCGAACGGCAGATCCAGTTCGTCGTGCACGACGATGACCTCGGTGGGCGGGACCGAGAAGAACCGGGCCAGCGCCGCGACCGGGCGGCCGGACAGATTCATATAGGTGCGCGGCTTGGCCAGCAGCACCTTGCGCCCGTCGAGCCGGGCCTCGACGAGGTCGGCGCCCGACTTCTTGTGCACGGTGAACCGGCCGCCGATGCGCTCGGCGAGCACATCGGCGACCAGGAAACCGGCATTGTGCCTGGTGCGCTCGTATTCGGGCCCGGGATTACCCAGCCCCACCACGAGCGCGGGGGCAGTAGATTCCGTCATCGAAACCCGTTGCACGACCGAATTATTCGGCGCTCTCGGCCTCGCCCTCGGCCTCGCCTTCACCCTCGGCCTCGACGGCCTCGGCGGCCGGAGCGACGATGATGTTGACGATCAGCGCCTCCGGGTCACCGGACAGGGCGGCGCCCTTCGGCAGCTCGACCTGACCGGCGGTGATCTGGGTGCCGGCCTCGGCGCCCTCGATCGAGACCTCGATGGATTCGGGAACGTTCAGCGCGTCGACCTCGATCGACACGGTGGTGGCCTCCTGGGTGACCAGGGTGCCCGGGCCCGCGTCGCCGGCCAGTGCGACCGGCACGTCGACGACGACCTTCTCGCCACGCTTGACGATCAGCAGGTCGGCGTGCTCGATGTAGCGGCGGATCGGGTGCACGACCACGGACTTGGTCATGGCCAGCTGCTTCTTGCCGTCGATCTCCAGGTTCAGGACGGCGTTGGTGCCGTGCTCACGCAGGATCGCGGCGAAGGCCTGGGCGTTGACGGCCAGGTGCTTCGGCGACTCGCCGTGGCCGTACAGGACGGCGGGAACGTTGCCGTCGCGACGGGTGCGGCGCGCGGCGCCCTTGCCGAATTCGGTGCGGGTCTGAGCTGCGAGAACGCTGACGTCGGACATGACTGAAATACTCTCCTACGGCTTTCCGGGGCGGACGGTGTGCTGGCCAGGTACTGTCCTGAATTCGGACGGCCCTGACGAAAGGGTCTGCTCGTCGGGCGATGACCGCACGACAACGGCCGGAAGCCGAGCCGCGTCGATCACGGTGTGCACTGGGTGCGACACCCTCGCCGAGACAACCTGAGAACAATAGCATGTAGCGGAAATCGCTTCCGCGCAGCACCCCGATGCGGTAATGCACGCCGGACGGGCAAACTCCCGCACCCTCGGCCCCGGGCCGGTTCAGGCGGATTCGGCGCGGAAGTGCGCCGCGTAGCAATCCACGTAGCGGCGGCCCGAACGCATCGCCAATTCCACCATGAGGTCGTCGGTCGCGGTGCGGACCGCGTCCCGATCGACCGGAAGGAAGGTGCGAGGCGCACCGAAGACGATGCGAACCTTGCCGAAACGCAGTAGCCGCCGCCCACGCCGATTCACCCGATCGGTGCCGTTCAGCGCCACCGGCACGACCGGCGCTCCGGTCTGCATCGCCACCCGGATCACCCCGGTGCGGCCGCGATAGACCCGGCCGTCCGGCGAGCGGGTCCCTTCCGGGTGAATGCCCCACACCCCGCCCGACTCCAGAATCCCGACCGCCGCGGCGAGGGCATCCGCCGATGCGGAACCACCGGAGCGATCGACGCGCACCTGTCCGGTCGCCGTCATCACCCAGCGATTGATCCGCCCGCGCCACCCCGGCTCGTCGAAATACTGACTCTTGGCGAGAAAGGTGATCCGCCTCGGCAGCACGAGCGCCAGATAGAGGGAGTCGATCGCGGCCAGATGATTCGCCGCGATGATCACCGGACCGTCCTTCGGAACATGATGCAGCCCTTCGACTTTCGGCCGCCCCAGGATCCGCAGCACCGGTCCGATCAGGACGAACTTCAAAAGCCGATACCACATACACACCCTCCGAGGGCCGGATCGTAGACACTATCTACCCGAAGTCTAGTAGACAATGTCTACGCGGTCACCTTGCTACTCGTCACACTCCGTTCAGGGGGAGGCGAGCCCCGGTGAGCGGTGCCGTGCCGTGGACCCGTCACTCGACCCACGCACCCGCCCGCGAATCACGAATCGCCATGCGACCGGCACCGCTGCCGAACGGACGCGGTACCCGCACGCGACAATGTGCGGCATGGGTGTGGACGAACCGGTGCGGGAACGGCTGGTGAGTGCGGGTGTGGGGTTGCTGGAGGAGGTCGGTGCCGCACAGCTCGGATTGCGGGCCATCGCCCGGGAGGCGGGGGTGTCGCACGGCGCGCCGCGGCGGTACTTCCCGACCCACAACGCCCTGCTGGCCGCCGTCGCGGTGCACGGATTCGCAGATCTGAGTGAGCGTTTCGCAGCACACGAGAGCGAGATCCCGCGGGTGCGAATCGACCGGATGGCCGGTGAATACATCGACTTCGCGGCACGGCGGCCCGAGATGTTCACCCTCATGTTCCGCCACGATCTGCTGCAAGGCTCGGGAGAGAACCTGCGCCGCAAGACGATTCCGATCTATCGGACCTGGGCGGAGCTGGTCGCGAACTGCGTGCGTGACCGTGCGGAAGAACGCGCCTTCGGACTGTGGACGAATCTGCACGGCATCGCCACCCTCGTGGCGAACCGGAGTGTGGAACTGATCGCGCCGGGCGTCGACTTGGACCGGCTCGTGCTGCGCACAATTGCCCAACACCTCTCCGACTGATCGAGACCGCAACGGGGCCTGCGCACCCATCCTGACCGGCAGTTTCCCTGAACCGCCGCTGTCCCCGGTGCGAGCCGAAGCCGCTCACTCACGTATTCTGATGCTTTGCCCTGTCCCGCGAAGAGGAGCCGATCGGTGAATTCCCCCTCAGCCAGCACGACCACATCCGGGCGGGTGGCGCAGGAGGCGGAACGGCGGCGCACCTTCGCGGTGATCTCGCATCCGGACGCGGGCAAATCGACGCTGACCGAGGCCCTGGCCCTGCACGCGAAGATGATTTCCGAGGCCGGCGCCATTCACGGGAAATCCGGCCGGAAATCCACCGTTTCCGACTGGATGGAAATGGAGAAGGCGCGCGGTATTTCCGTCAGCTCGACGGCGCTGCAGTTCGAATACGGCGAATGCGTGATCAATCTGGTCGACACGCCCGGCCACTCCGATTTCTCCGAGGACACCTACCGGGTGCTGACGGCCGTCGACGCCGCGGTCATGCTCATCGACGCCGCCAAGGGCCTGGAGCCGCAGACGCTCAAACTGTTCCAGGTGTGCCGCCACCGCGGCATCCCGGTGATCACCGTGATCAACAAGTGGGACCGTCCCGGACGGGCGCCGCTGGAACTGCTCGACGAGATCAGCGAGCGGATCGGCCTGACCCCCACGCCGCTGTTCCTGCCGGTCGGCATCGCGGGCGATTTCCGCGGGCTGCTGCGCCGCGGTCCCGAGGGCGCCGCCACCGAATACATCCACTTCACCCGGACCGCGGGTGGCGCGACCATCGCGCCGGAGGAGTCGTACACGCCCGACCAGGCCGCCACCCGCGAAGGCGAACCGTGGGAGACCGCGGCCGAGGAGAGCGAACTGCTCTCGGCCACCGGCCAGGACCACGATCAGGAACTGTTCCTCGCCGGGCAGACCTCGCCGGTCATCTATGCCTCGGCGATGCTGAACTTCGGCGTGCGGCAACTGCTCGACACGCTGGTGGCGCTGGCCCCGCCGCCCGGTTCCCGGGCCGACGTCGACGGCTCGCCGCGGGAGCCGGCCGACCCGTTCAGCGCGGTCGTGTTCAAGGTGCAGGCGGGTATGGACGCCGCGCATCGCGACCGGCTGGCGTTCATGCGCATCGTTTCCGGGGAATTCGAGCGCGGCATGGTCGTCACGCACGCTCAGACCGGACGCCCGTTCGCGACCAAATACGCGCTCACCGTCTTCGGCCGCGAGCGCGCCACCGTCGACACCGCCTATCCGGGCGATGTGGTCGGTCTGGTCAACGCGACCGCGCTCGCTCCGGGCCACACGCTGTTCGTGGACAAGAAGGTGGAGTTCCCGCCGATTCCGTCCTTCGCGCCGGAACATTTCGCCACCCTGCGCGCGCGCAGCGCGGGCAAGTACAAGCAGTTCCGCAAGGCCATCGATCAACTCGACTCCGAGGGCGTGGTGCAGGTGCTGCGCAACGACCTGCGCGGCGACGCCTCCCCTGTCCTCGCGGCGGTCGGACCGATGCAGTTCGAGGTGGTCACCGCCCGCATGCAGGCCGAATTCAACGTCGAAACGCAGCTGGACTTCCTGCCCTATCAGCTGGCCCGGCGCACCGACGCCGCCTCGTCGACGGAGCTGGACCGCCAGCGCGGGGTCGAGGTCTTCACCCGCAGCGACGGCGTCATCCTGGCCCTGTTCAGCGACAAGTGGCGGCTGCAGTACATCGAGAAGGAAATGCCGGAACTGACGCTGGAACCGCTCGTCGCGACCGCGGACTGACGGGTCGGCCGGAGGCGATTACCCGATCGCCTCGTCCGGTTCTTCCTCGACCGGCCCGCCCGGAGTGTCCTCGATATTCGACACCACGGCCGGGATATCGGGCACCGAACCCGTCTCCCCGGTGATCACACCCCACCGGCTGGCGGTCAGGCGCAGACTCGGCAGGTCCGACAGCGACAGCACGACCTCGTAGGTCCGCTCGTAGCCGGTGTGGGCGATACGCCACTGGCCGTCGTCGCAGCGCACATACCGGTCGTTGTAGAACGCCGCCCCGCGCAGCAGCATGTTGTGACCGGGGATGAGTACGGTGTCGGCCAGGTACCAGGTGCCGGTCGCCGCATCGCCGTCGATATCGATCTCGGGATGGTCGCACCGATGTTCGGTGATGACGTGGGGCCCGAGGGTATTGCGCATGAACGCCAGGAACGCATCACGCGACTCGAACTGCAGGTACTCGCTGTAGGTCGCCGTCGCCTCCGGGATCATCGTGTCGGCGAAGTCTTCCCACGATTTGGTGTCGAGCGCTCTCAGGTACCGGAACTTCAGCCGGCTGATCGCGGAGACGGCATCGGAATCCATACCTCAACAATCCCACCGGATCCGGCGAATCTGCGCAGATCGGAAAATAGGTATCGGATCGCTACACACCGTTGACCGGCAGTCGCAGGTCAGGACCCGTTGATGGTGAAGCAGGTCTTGCAGAAGTCCTCGCCGAATTCGGTGAGGCGCAAGCTCTTTCGCACGATCTTGGGCACCCGGCCGGCTTGCTTGAGCGCCGATTCCACGATCGGCTGCACCTCGAGCACCATATAACGGCTCAGCACCACCGGATCGTCGGAGGTGGTCAGCAGACCGAGCCGGTTCAGATTGATCAAATACAGCCGCGACCGGTCCGGATACCGCACGCCGGCCTGCTCCGGGACCGAGGTCAGATCTCCCGCGACCAGCTCGGAACCGATCCCCAGCGGCCGGTTGGTGCGCACGTCGACCGAGGGCTGTGGCCCGTTGATGGCCATGAACCGCAGAATCCGCGCCTCGTCCGAGGACAGCTGATCGAGGATGCGGTCGTAGGCCGGATGCACTTCCTCGGTGAAGTACACGTCGGCCGAGCGCGCGAGGAGATTGTCGCCGCGGCGGCGCAGATCGACCAGGGTCGACGAGCGGACCAGCCCGCCGGCCGACGGGCCGGGCGCCTGGCCGTTGGTGGGGACGTAGCTGACGATCTCGCGCACCGAACCCTCGGTGACGCCGAGGACGCTGCGGGCGACGGACTGCAGTGCGGCTCCGGTGCGTTCGGCGATCTCGGTGGAGGATTCACCGTCGAGCGCGGCCTGGGCGATCTGCTTGGTGACCTCGAGGCCGGTGCCGACCGCCCACTGGCCGCCGCGGACCGCGGTCCCGGCAGCCAGGCCGGCAGCCCGGAAGACGCCGCGGATCATGCGGGCTTCGTTGCTGATCTGCCGCTTCTCCACGTCCGAGCTGCGTTCCACAGCGCGGGAACCGGGTCGGACCACATCCTGTCCGGTCCTGTCGTCTGTCACGTCATTCTCCGAATATCGCCAGGTGAACGAGTCCGCTCACATATTCTTACCGCACCCCGAAGGCCACCGGCCATGTTCGGCGGCTCTCGGCCATGAGCGCCGACACCCGCCCAGCGATAGCGGCATGAATGTGGTTCCGGTCATTCTTGCGGCTGCCGCTGTCCGGTGCGACATTCCGATCACGCCATGTGATCGAAGTCTCCGCCATACGCTACCGCGTACCAGCATTCCCACCCGAATTGGATCGCGACTTCCGCGGCGGCCTCCGTGGTTACGCAAGCTCCCGCCTCCGGCCGCGTCGCTACAGTCGCCAATTGGACCCGTTTCCGGAATTCACAGTAAGGTTCGCCTGGCCGACGGGGTACGTTGTAGTGCCGGTGTGACGGCGGTCACCGGTAAGGGGTCGGCAGGAGGGTGTCGTGCTGGATAGTTTGCTGGGTTTTCACCCGACGATTTTGCTGGAACTGATCACGATCCCCCTCTTCACGGGTGTCATCGGCTATATCACCAACTGGACCGGCATCCTGATGCTGTTCAAGCCGCTACGCTTTCACGGGTTTCGGGTACCGGGTCTGAAATGGTTGTTCCCCTATCTTCCCAAGCGCATTCAGGTGCTGCCGTTGCTGCAGTACGACGGGCGCATGGGCTGGCAGGGAATCGTGCCCTCGCGCGCGGACAAGATGGCCTCGATCGCGGTCGACAAAGGACTCTCGAAACTGGGTAGCGTCGCCGACTTCTATCGCGAACTCGAGCCCGATGAACTGGCCGCGCATCTGACCGATATGGCGCAATCGCAGATCCGCGACATCGTGGAGGAGATTGCCCGCCGCGAACATCCGCAGCTCTGGTACAACCTGCCCGCGCAGGTCCGGGAGTTGGTGCACGAGCGGGTCCGGGAACAACTTCCCGAGATCCTCAAGGAACTGACCGACGAACTCGGGTCGAACATCGAACAACTGCTCGATGTCAAACAGATGGTGATCCGGTATTTCCAGTCGCGGCCGCAGTTGCTCAACACCGTTTTTCAGGTGCTGGGCGCCAAGGAGTTGCGGTTCATGCAGAACTTCGGCTTCTATTTCGGCGCGCCGATGGGTCTGGTGCTGGTCGCGGTGCTGCATCTGACGCATTGGTCGCCGCTGGTGGTGCTGCCGGTCGGCGGTGTGATCATCGGCTGGGTGGTCAACTGGATCGGGCTCAACATGATCTTCGAGCCCGCCTATCCGAAGTGGTGGTGCCCGTGGCGGCAGGGCTTGCTGATCAAGCGGCAACCCGAAATCACGGAGGGCTACGCCGAATTGGTGGCCACCCAGATCATCACGATCGCCAACGTCGGTGACGAGCTGCTGAACGGGCCGCGCTCGGACCGCACCATGCAGGTCCTCGAGGACACCCTGCGCCCGGCCACCGACCGCGCGCTCGGGCCGATGCGCGGGGCGCTGAAGTTCATGATCGGCAGCCGGGACTACGCGACCCTGCAGACCCGCTTCACCGACGAGGCCAAATCGCTGGCGCCGGCCGCCTTCGCCGATCCCGGGTTCAACGCCCAGCAGAGCCGGCAGGTCAGCCAGTACATCGCCAAACAGATGGCGGCGCTGAAGCCGCCGGACTTCGTCGACATGTTGCGCGCGGCGATCAAACAGGACGAGTGGCTTTTGTTCGTCCATGGCGGTGTGCTGGGGCTCATCGCCGGTTACGCTCATCTTCTGATCTTCGGAACGGAAGTAGCGAACGTATGGCTGTGAGCGGATCCGCACCGGAAAACGGTGACGGCGCCGAGTTTTCGATCGAATACGCCGAGGTGGTCGCCGAGTCCGGCGACGTCGCGGCCGGTACCGGTGCGACCGAAATCGAGACGGTCTCCCCGGAACCGGACGCCCGCACCACCGACCTCGTCGCACGCCGGTCGGCCGAATTGATGCTGCCCGAGGATGCCCGCCCGGGCTGGGCCGGTCCCGTGCGCACCACGTCTGGTGTGGTGCGGGTGGCGCTGTCCGCCGTCAGCGAGGCCGCGGCCTGGAGCCTGGGCACCGCGGTCGGCGTGACGGCCACGGTGGTGCGCGGCAGTATGTCCGGGCAGCCGCCGCGGCATGTGCTCTCCGAGGCCGGTGAGCAGGTTCGCGACTCGCTGCGGCGCGCACTCGGCATCGATGCCACCTCCGGCGGCGCCCCCGCCCCGACGGCGCCGAGCCTGCGCGATCGCGGCGCCGAACTGCTGCGCCGCTCGGCCGATGTGCACTGCGAGGACAGCGATCATCCGGCCTTCGCGCGCATCCTCGCCGAACTGGCTCCCGACGAGGCCCGGATCCTGCGCTTCCTGTATCTCGACGGGCCGCAGCCGGCGCTCGACATCCGCACCGGGCGGCCGCTGAGTTCGGGCACCCAGCGCATCGAGGTCGGCATGTCGCTGATCGGCGAGACCGCGGCGCTGCGCTTCGCCGACCGCGCGATCACCTATCTGACGAATCTGCGCCGCCTCGGACTCATCACCGTCGACGGCGATCAGCTGGACAATCCGGTCCGCTATCAGCTGCTGGAATCACAGCCGGAGGTGCGGCGGTTGCTCAAGCGCGGATTCGGCACCAAGGTCGCCTACCGCAGCATCGCGCTCACCTCGTTCGGCACGGATTTCACGTGTGCGTGCCTGCCGGTGCCGCCCCTGGGCCACGCCCTCTGAAAACTGGGACACGTTCTGCGAGGGTCGGCCCGCCCGGGGCCGACCGCACCACATACGCTCAGCCGACCTCTTCGGCGAGTTCGAGCCAGCGCATCTCGGTCGATTCCTTCTCGGCCTGCACCTGCTTCAGTTCGGCGCCGAGGCTCACCAGCTTCTCCGGGTCGGTGGCGGCTTCGGCCAGCGCGGTGTGCAGGCGCTCCTCCCGTTCGGTGAGTTTCTCCAGCGCCCGCTCCAATCGGCCGAACTCCTTACGAGCCGCCCGATAGGCCGCGGAATCCGTTGCGGGAGCGGACGTTTCGGCCTGAGTCGAGGCTCCGGAGGGACGCCGAGAGGTGTCGGCGAGTGCCGCGCGACGACGCAGGTATTCCTCGATGCCGCCGGGCAGGTTGGTGAGCTTGCCGTCGCCGAACAGGGCCCAGGTGGAATCGCTGATGCGCTCGATCAGATACCGGTCGTGGGAGATCACGACCAGAGTGCCGGGCCAGCCGTCGAGCAGATCCTCGAGTTGCTGCAGGGTGTCGATATCGAGGTCGTTGGTGGGCTCGTCGAGCAGCAGCACGTTCGGCTCGCCCATCAGGATGCGGGTCAGCTGCAGACGGCGGCGCTCACCGCCGGACAGATCACCGACCGGAGTGCGCTGTTTGGCCGGGGTGAACCCGAGCCGCTCGGCGAGCTGCCCGGCGCTGATCTCCTTGTCTCCCAGCATCGTTCGCTCGGCGACCTCGGCCACCGCTTCCAGCACCCGCATATTCGTGGGCAGATCGTCGAGTTCCTGCCGCAGCCAGCCGATCCGGACGGTCTGGCCCTGAATTCGCTTACCCGCGGCCGGTTCCGCGTCACCGGCGAGAGCGCGCAACAGGGTGGTCTTGCCCGACCCGTTCACGCCCACCAGGCCGACGCGCTCACCCGGCGCCAACCGCCAGGTCAGATCGCGCACCAGTTCGCGGCCGTCGGGAGTGGTGAGCGTGGCGTCCTCGAGTTCGATCACGACGCGGCCCAGGCGTTTCCGCGCGAAGGAGGCCAGCTGCACGGTGTCGCGCGGCGGCGGCACATCGGCGATCAGCGCCTCGGCGGCCTCGACCCGGTAGCGGGGCTTCGAGGTGCGGGCCTGCGGGCCGCGTCGCAGCCACGCCAATTCCTTCCGGGCCAGATTGCGCCGGCGCGCCTCGGTGGCATCGGCCTGGCGGGCCCGTTCGGCGCGGGCGAAGATCCAGTCGTTGTAGCCGCCCTCGTAGCTTTCGACCTTGCCGCCCACCACTTCCCACGTGCGGGTGGCGACGGTGTCGAGGAACCAGCGGTCGTGGGTGACCACCACCAGTGCGCTGCGGCGCGCGAGCAGATGTTCGGCCAGCCACTGCACGCCCTCGACGTCGAGGTGGTTGGTGGGCTCGTCGAGCACCAGCAGATCCAGTTCGCGCACCAGCGCGGCGGCCAGCGCGACCCGGCGGCGCTCGCCACCGGACAGATTCGCGACCGAGGCGTCCATCCCCAGATCCGCGATGCCGATACCGTCGAGCACACTGCGGATGCGCGGGTTGGCGGCCCACTCGTGCTCGGCGACACCGTCGGTGCGCGCGTCTTCGGCGAGCCCGGCCAGTACCACCTCCCCGACCGTGGCCCCTTCCGGCAGCACACCGCGCTGGGTCACGACCGCCATGCGCAGGCCGTTGATGCGGCTCACCCGTCCGCTGTCGGGCTGCTCGATCCCGGTCAGCACCTCGAGCAGTGTGGTCTTGCCCCCTCCGTTGAGACCGACGACCCCGATCCGCTCACCCTCCTGCACGCCGAGGGACACCGTGTCCAGCAGCGGGGTGATTCCGAAGCTCTTGTCGACCTGCTCCAGATTGATCAGATTCGCCAAGGGGTCAGTCCTCTCCGAGTACGGCGGGGCCTTCGGGTGTGCCACGAGCTCGGCGCAGGTCCGGCCGCGTCGCGCGCGCCGGCTGCGCTTTCGCAGCGGCGGGACCACGCCCGTCGGCTTCACCCGTGAACATTACGGCACGAGGATGCACCCTTCCGGCGCGGGTGAACGGCCCGAAGACGAGCCACATCTCCCCCACCGGATCACCGGCACGCTCGGTCTCCGCTGCCCGAAGGACATATCGGCGCGCGGGCGCGGGTCGCGCGGAGGAGCCGGTCACCTCGGCTGCGCTCGAAGTAGCATCTCGTGTGCAACGACCGCGCGATGTCGGTCGAGCGCCAGAAGTCGCGCGGATAGGGTCCAGGCGTTTTCTGGGGCAGTGTCGATGCGGGGCGCGGCCGCGCAGAGGTCGGTCGTGGCCAGCAGTGGCTCAGCGCCGTGTGGTCGCGACAACCGGGAGGGCGCTGCCGGTCGCGAAAGACGTCGCAGAAGGCACCGCAGTTGCGAAACGTGTTGAGGCATAGGTAGTCTGCTGGCAATCCAAATGGGTTCTCCAGAAGTATGGCCGTAGTGCGGGAGCCCCGCCTCATGAGGCGCGGAGTGGGCGGCGCTGATTTGTCGACCCCACATTCGGAGGATTCTCATGACCGAATCGTCATCTGCCATCGCCTCGTCGTCCGTTTCGACGTCGCACGACCGTGTCCCCAGGAGTTCCGGGCTGCCGGACGCGATGCGCGCGGCCCACGGCGTCGAGGTCGGCATCGGGCTGCCGATCGCCGATCCACAATCACTCGTCGAATGGGCCGAGCGGGCCGAATCGGGCCCGTTCTCCACCCTCGGACTGCTCGACCGGCTGGTCTACGACAATCCGGAACCCCTTGTGGCACTTGCCCTTCTGGCCGGTGCGACGCAGCGGATCCGATTGCAGACCGAAGTGCTCATCGCGCCGCTGCGCGAGACCGCGCTGCTCGCGAAACAAACCGCCACCCTCGACCGGCTCTCGGGCGGCCGGTTCACACTGGGTCTCGGTGTCGGCGGCCGCGCCGACGACCATGAAGCGTCCGGCACCGAATTACGCACGCGCGGAAAGCGATTGGACGAGCAGGTCGCGACGATGCGCAGGCTCTGGTCCGGTGAACCCTACAGCGACAGCTGCGCCGCGATCGGCCCGCAGCCGCAGACCCCCGGCGGCCCGGAGTTGCTGTTCGGCGGATTCCAGCCCGCCGCATTGGAACGCGTGGCGCGCTGGGGCGGCGGATTCCTCGCCGCCGCCGCACCCTGGTGGGCGCCGGGCCTGTTCGACACCGTGCACCGCTTCTGGCGCGAATACGATCGCCCGGGCGCGCCTCGCATCGTCGCGCAGGTCAACGTGGCCCTGGGTCCGCAGCACGTCATCGACGACGCTCGCGCCGCCATGTCGGCGTACTACGCCTTCAGCGACTACGGCGCGAACATGGTCGAGGGCATGCTCACCACGCCGGAGCAGATCCGCACGGTCACAAAACAATTCGCCGATCTCGGCGCCGACGAAGTGATCTTCTACTGCTACGGGCGAGACCCGGAACAGGTCGACCGCCTCGCCGACGCCCTCGGCTGAGGGACGTCATCGGGTAGGGCCGGGGGCGAACGACGCCACTCGCGCGCGGATCAGCGCCGGCCCGTCAGGTCGGCGGTGGAGACATCCGAGCAACGCTGAGCGCGGTCGAAATCGGCTGTCAGTGCCGCCCGTCGGCTAGTACCCGCGCACCCGGCACCGGCCCGGTCGCGATGCGGACGCTGCGGCACACACCCGCGCCGGAGAGTTCGGCCGATACCGCCACCGCGTCGGCTTCGCTACCGCACAGGAAGGCGCAGGTGGGCCCCGAACCGGAGACGATTCCGGCGAGGGCGCCCGCCTCGACGCCGGCCCGCAGGGTGCGGCGCAGAGCCGGATTCAGCGACAGGGCGGCGGCCTGCAGATCGTTGCCGAGCAAGGGTGCGAGCTGGGTGGCGTCGCCGGAGGCCAAAGCCTGCAACAGTTCCTGCGGATCGCCGAGGCGCGGCGGTTCGCCGTTCTCCCGCAGCCGGTCCAGTTCGCCGAACACCTTCGGCGTCGACAACCCCTCCTTCGCCAGCGCCAGCACCCAGTGAAAGGTGTTGCGCGACAATACCGGAAGCAGTTTCTCGCCACGGCCGCGCCCCAGTGCGGTGCCGCCGTGCAGGGCGAAGGGCACATCGCTGCCGAGTTCGGCCGCGACATCGGCCAATTCGTCGCGCGACATCTCCAGACTCCACAACTCGTTGAGTCCGACCAGCGTCGCGGCGGCATCCGCGCTGCCGCCGGCCATCCCCCCGGCAACCGGAATACCCTTCTCGATCTCGATCTCCACCAGCGGAGCGCGGCCGGCCAGATGTCCGAGCCGGACCGCCGCCTGCCACACCAGATTCGTGCGATCGGTCGGCACCTGGGCGGCACCCTCCCCGTGCACGCTCACGGCCAGCGATCCGGCCGGGGCGATCCGCACGTCGTCGGCGAGCGACAGTGCCTGGAACACCGTGGTCAGTTCGTGGTATCCGTCGCTACGCAGGTCATCGACCCCTAGATGAAGGTTCACCTTGGAGGGGGCGCGCACAACCACGGAACTGGGTACTACAGACAGCACGGGGCTAGGTTATCCGGCCGCGCGGCAAACGGTCGGTTTGCCGCGCGACGCGGGGCTCCCGCGGCCGGGAACTCGCCGATGCCGGGCGGCTGCCGCGGACCGGCGGCGCCGGATCAGTGGCCGATGACAGGCCGCCACCAGGGCAGACAGGTTTCGGCGGAGATGCGCATCACCGCGGCCGAAATTCCTCGCCCTCACCCTTGCGTCAGGTACCCGTGGGGGGTATGTTCAGTCATGTCAGGGGATACCCCCGCACCGTATAAGAGCGAGCGAAGGAAGCGATCATGGCTACCAGCACCTACACCGTCACCGGGATGACCTGCGGCCACTGCGTGGCGTCGGTGCAGAAGGAGATCGGCAAGATCGACGGTGTCACCAGTGTCGACGTAGACCTCGCCTCCGGCCGCGTCCAGGTCGAATCCGCCGCACCGCTGACGGACGCCGAGGTCCTCGCCGCCGTCGACGAGGCGGGATATCAGGTGGCGAGCTGAATGAACGACAGACTGAAGTTCGCGGCCTTCGGCGGCGGACTGGTCCTGTTGTTCGGGGCCGCGCTCGGCATCGGCGCCCTGGTGGGCGATCCGGCCGAGCCGGCCCCCGGGCACGGCACCGGACTCCAGGCCACTCAGGAGGGTTACACCCTCTCCGACGTGGCCGCACCTACCGAACCTCGAACCCCCGGCACCCTCCGATTCCGGATCACCGGCCCCGACGGCGCACCGGTCACCCGGTACACCGATCTGCACGAGCGCGACCTGCATCTGATCGTGGTCCGCTCCGATGCCACCGAATACCGGCACGTGCACCCGGTCCGCGACGACACAGGCACCTGGTCGATCGATTGGCAGTGGGCCCAGCCGGGCACCTACCGCATCTTCGCCGATTCCCGGCCCGCCACCGCACCGGATGAACTGGTGCTCAGCCGCACGGTCACCGTGGCCGGCGCGACCGCCGATCGGCCCCTGCCGCCCGTATCCCGCACCACCACCGTCGACGGCTACCAGGTCCGCCTGGACGGCGATCTGTCGACCGGCGGCGGCGAGGTGGGATTCACCGTCACCCGCGACGGACGGCCGGTCACCGATCTGCAACCCTATCTGGGTGCCTACGGGCATCTGGTCGCACTGCGCGGGAACGATCTGTCCTACCTTCATGTTCATCCCGAAGGAGAGGTCGGCTCGACTCCCGCCGGGCCGCGGGTCGCCTTCCATGCCCAAGCGCCCAGCGCCGGCGCCTTCCGGCTCTACCTGGACTTCGCCCACGGCGGCGCCGTGCACACGGCGGAATTCACCACCGAGGCGGTAGCCGGGCAGCAGAACGGGCAACACGACAACGAGCACAACGGACAGCACGGAGGAGGTCACCAATGAGCGCGCCCACGACAGAGCGCTCCGTCGAGCTGGATATCGGTGGGATGACCTGCGCCTCGTGCGCCGCACGCATCGAGAAGAAGCTGAACCGGATCGAAGGCGTCACGGCCACGGTCAACTACGCCACCGAGAAGGCGAAGGTCAGCTTCCCGGAAACGGTGACGCCGGATCAGCTCATCGAACGTGTCGTCGACACCGGCTACACCGCCACCGTCCACGACACCCGGCCCGCGGAAACGGCTGCGGCCGAGGAGGTTTCGACCGATTCACCGTTGCGGCAGCTGCGGCATCGACTTCTGGTCAGCCTCGCACTGGCGCTTCCGGTCATCGCGCTGGCGATGATTCCGGCACTGCAATTCCGGAACTGGCAATGGCTTTCGCTGACGCTGGCCACGCCGGTCGTGTTCTGGGGCGGCGCCGCGTTCCATCGCGCCGCCTGGATCAACGCGCGCCATGCCACCGCCACCATGGACACCCTCATCTCGCTGGGCACCCTGGCGGCGTACTCGTGGTCGGTGTACGCGCTGTTCTTCGGCGATGCCGGGATGCCGGGAATGAAGCACGGCTTCAGTTTCGCGGTCGAACGCTCCGCCTCGGCGTCGAATATCTACTTCGAGGTCGCGGCCGGTGTGATCGTGTTCATCCTGGCCGGGCGTTATTTCGAGACTCGGGCCAAGGAACGCGCCGGTTCGGCGCTGCGAGCGCTGCTGGAACTCGGCTCCAAGGATGTGGCGGTGCTGCGCGACGGCGCCGAACATCGAATCCCGGTGTCGGAGTTGCGGGTCGGCGATCTGTTCCTGGTGCGTCCGGGTGAGAAGGTCGCCACCGACGGCGTGGTCACCGACGGCAATTCGGCCGTCGACATGAGCATGCTGACCGGCGAATCGGTGCCGGTCGAGGTCGGTCCGGGCGATTCCGTGATCGGCGCGACCGTCAACGCCGGCGGTGTACTGACCGTGCGGGCCACCCGCATCGGCGCCGACACCCAGCTGGCCCAGATGGCCGCACTGGTGGAGGACGCGCAGAACGGCAAGGCGCCCGTGCAGCGCCTCGCCGACCGGGTCGCCGGGGTGTTCGTGCCGATCGTGATCGCGATTTCGGTGGTGACGCTGGGCTTCTGGCTCGGCAGCGGCGCCGCGGTGGCGGTGGCCTTCGGTGCGGCGGTCGCGGTGCTGATCATCGCCTGCCCGTGCGCGCTCGGCCTGGCCACGCCCACCGCACTGCTGGTCGGCACCGGCCGGGGCGCGCAACTCGGCATCCTGATCAAGGGTCCGCAGGTGCTGGAATCGACGCGGCGCATCGACACCGTCGTGCTGGACAAGACCGGCACCGTCACCACCGGCACCATGTCGCTGGCCGAGGTGATCCCCGCCGAAGGCCAGGATCGCGACGAGCTGCTGGCCGTGGCCGCGGCGGTGGAACACGGATCCGAACATCCGGTGGCAAGGGCCGTGGTCCGCGGCGCCGCCGAACGGGGTCTGACCGAGGAGCCGGTGCAGCAGTTCGTGAGCCACGGCGGTAAGGGCGTGCAGGGCCTGGTCGGTGAGCGCGCGGTCGTGATCGGCCGCACCGAACTGCTCGCGGACTGGTCGATCACGCTGCCGGAGTCGTTGGCGCAGGCCAAGTCCGAGGCCGAGTCCGCCGGTCGCACCGCGATCGTGGTGGCGTGGGACGGGCAGGCGCGCGGCGTGCTGGTCATCGCCGATGCGATCAAGGCCTCGAGCGCCGAAGCCATCGCGGATATGCGGTCGCTGGGACTGACGCCGGTGCTGTTGACCGGTGACAATGCCGCCACGGCTCGCACGGTCGCCGATCAGGCCGGCATCGACGAGGTGATCGCCGAGGTGCTGCCCGCCGACAAGCTCGACGTGGTGAAGCGCCTGCAGGATCAGGGCAAGGTCGTCGCGATGGTCGGCGACGGCGTCAACGACGCGGCCGCTCTCGCCCAGGCCGACCTGGGTCTGGCGATGGGCACCGGCACCGACGTGGCGATCGAGGCCGGCGACATCACCCTGGTCCGCGGCGATCTGCGGACCGTGGGCACGGCCATCCGGCTCTCCCGGGCCACCCTGCGCACCATCAAGGGCAACCTGTTCTGGGCCTTCGGCTACAACGTGGCGGCGATCCCGCTGGCCGCGGCCGGACTGCTCAACCCGATGCTCGCGGGTGCGGCCATGGCACTGTCGAGTGTGTTCGTGGTGAGCAACAGCCTGCGCCTGCGGCGCTTCCGCTGAACGAATCCGCCGAATGTCCCGTCCGGTCGGACGGGACATTCGGCGTTCCCGCGCCGGTCCGCCATACTTTCCGTCCGAAGAGATGAATGCGCCGCCGCGTCGACCGGACACCCGACGCCGCGCACGAGGACAAGGCAGGGACCACATGAGCATCCTGTTCGGGATCGGTTTGGTGATCTGGTTCGTCAGCATCGCCGCGATGTTTCTCGCACGCGCCCTCGACGACCTCAGACAGCAGGCCTTCCGAGCGAGCCTGGGAATGTGCGCGGTGGGGTCGCTCCTCCTCGCCATCGGCACGCCGTTCGTCAGCGGTAATTCGACAGGGAAGAACATCCTGGTCAGCGGTGGATTCGTCGTGATGACGACCCTGTGCGCCTACTCGGTGGTGATCATGCGCCACCGGCCCGCCACTCCCCCGGTTCCGCTGCCGATCCCGTTCACCCCGCCGAGCGACAACCCCACCGATGCGCCGCAACCCCCGTCACAGGACTCGCAGACCCGCGTCCCCGCCGCGGACTCCCGCCCCCACGATCCGAGTCGCATGTGACCAGCGTCGTACCGCATAGGCCGAGTAAGGCGCGCTCACCTCACGGAGGGCGGCGAGTCACCGGCCCGTGGAATGGCTGCACCACGGGCACGCACAACGACGAGTTCGCCGGTGCGCGTGCGCAAGTCGGGCACTCTTCGCGGCTGACCGTGTACTGAGCGTGCAAACCGCCCCCGATTTTGCGGATTTCGCGCATTTTCACGCAGGTTTGCACGAATAGTTCAGCCGAGCACGCCGAGGCGCCCAGTACGTTTCGCCGCGCGCCCGGCGCGATCCAGGAGGTGGCGGCACCACCGCGCGTGGGTGGGCCGCTGCTGCATCCGGACCGCTACTGCCGGCAGGGCCAGACGATCCGCGAGGTGCTCGCGGGCCCGCGATCCAGTAGCTCGTGGCCGGGTTCCGAATCAGGGCAGAATGTCCGGGACGATCTGCGGCGCCTGTTCCGCCACAACGGTTCCCACCGCGACCCCGGCGTAGTACCCGGCGAAAGTACCCGCGACCGCACCGACGACACCACCCGCGACGGCTCCCACCGGGGCGCCGACAACCGTAGGACTCGCTATGAATCACCGGCCGCCGCACCCCGACGACCACTTGATCTGAATCGTAGTTGAGGTTCTAGCGTCGAAACGACAGTCGTCCACCGAAGGGAACCGCGATGAAGATCCTCGAAGTCGAGCTCACCACAACGAATCTCGCCGCCTCGACCGAGTTCTACCGCGACCTTCTCGGCCTTCCGGTCACCACGCAACCCGAGGCCATCGTCGTCGACATCGGCTCCAGCAGACTGACAGTGCGGGCGGGCACCACTTTCGACGGAGTGCATCACCTCGCCTTCGGCATCTCCCCGCTCGACTTCGACTCGGCCCGCCGATGGTTACGGCAGCGGACCGAGTTGATCACCGTCGCCGGGTCGGACATCATCGACGGCCCGGAAGGATGGGACTCCCGATCCCTGTATTTCCGAGGGCCCGAGGGGATCCTGCTGGAATTGATCGCCCGCCAGGCCGACCGAGCCGCCCCGGGCAGCGCCGACGAAACCCCGCGCCTGTTGTCGATCAGCGAGGTCGGCATCGGCGTGCCCGATGTCCGCCAGACCGTCCGTCACCTCGCCGAAGCGTTCGAACTCCCACCCTTCCCACCGCAACTGCCCGGATTCGCCCCGGTCGGCAGCCACGACGGATTACTCGTCCTGGCGAATTCCGGCCGAATCTGGTTCCCCACCGATCAGGACATTCCCGCCACCGGACCGCTCTCGATCCGCATCGAATCCGCAACCCACAGCGGAAATCTCACCCTGACAGACGAAGCCGTCGTCCAGACCGATAGTAGTGACAGCCGATAACTCCCTCGCGCACCGAACGAACGATGCGGGCCACCTACCACCGGATGCGACGTGCTGGTCCATGGGCACCGCGAATGCCTCGATTCCTTTCATGACGAGACGGTCGGCGGCCTGAACTCATCGTGCAAACTTCGCCGATTTATGCGGTTTTCCGGCAATTCCGTGGAGGTTTGCACGAAAAGTTGAGGGTGCACCGCGGTCCAACGCGCGTCAGGGTCAGCCCTGCTCGGCGAGGCGGACGAACGCTGCGGTGTCGAGTGTTTCGCCGCGGGCGGTGGGGGCGATTCCCGCGGCGAGCAAGCGGCGTTCCGCTTCGGCGGGGGATCCGGCCCAGCCCGCGAGGGCGGCGCGTAATGTCTTGCGGCGCTGGGCGAATGCGGCGTCCACCACGGCGAAGACCCGCTCGCGGTGGGCGGTGTCCAGTGACCAGGGTGGTTCGGTGAATCGTTCGATGCGGACCAGTCCCGACTCCACCTGGGGGACGGGCCAGAACACCTGGCGGCCGACGGCTCCCGCGCGGCGGACGGTGCCGAAGAAGCCGGCCTTCACGCTGGGGACGCCGTAGATGCGGGAACCGGGTTCGGCGGAGAGGCGGTCGGCCACCTCGGCCTGCACCATCACCAAAGCCGTTCGGATGCTGGGCAATTCGGCGAGCAGGTGCAGTAACACGGGTACCGCTACGTTGTAGGGCAGGTTCGCCACCAGTGCCGTCGGTTCACCGGGGATATCGGTGGCCGACACGCGCAGCGCATCGCCGGGAACCACGGTCAGCCGGCCGGCGAGCTCGGGGGCGCGGTCGGACACGGTTTCCGGAAGGTGCTGTGCGAGAACCGGATCCAGTTCCACCGCGATCACCCGGTCCACAACGTCGAGCAGTGCCAGTGTCAGCGACCCGAGCCCGGGGCCGACCTCGAGCACCACGTCGTCGCGTCCGACGCCGGCGGTCGCGACGATTCGCCGTACGGTGTTCGCGTCGTGCACGAAGTTCTGTCCGAGCTGCTTGGTAGGGCGCACGCCGAACCGTTCCGCCAGCACCCGCACTTCGGCGGGGCCGAGCAGTTCGGCCAGGCCACGGGCTTCGCTCACAGGTTCGGACACGCCCGACAAGGTATCAGTGCGGTCAGGGCACGTACGGCGTGGACTGCACTCGCGCGACGAACGCGTCCATCGCCGCCCACATCTGCGGATTCAGGTCGCAATGCTGCCCGGTGCCGACCACCGACCGCGCATCCACGCCGTTCGCGGCCAGCTGGGCGGCCAGTGCGGCGTGCAGCGGCGACGGCACGGTGCGGTCGGTGGCGTTGAGCAGCAACAGAATCGGCGCGTCGTAGCCGCTCGTGGGCACGGCCAGATAGTCGGTGAGGGCGGCCGTGAACCGCGGATCACCCAGCGGTCGCGACAGCAGATCGCCGAGGGAGGCGCCGTTGACCTGTTCGATCATCCCGTCCAGGCACAGGGTGCCGATGCTGTCGAGCAGTTGGCGCCCACGCGGGCTCAGATAGCTGTCGACATCGACATCCGGCCGGGTCTCCCGCATCCCGACGAGCACCCCCGCGATGAAGGCGGTACTGCCGTCGCCGAGCTGCGGGATATTCCGCACCCACGGCCCGGCGATGGGCAGCACATGTTCCAGATCCGATTCCGGGTCGACCGCGATGGTCCCGCGGAAGTCGAGCTCGGGCGCATAGCTCTGCTGGAGATGGCCCGTGCCCAGCGCGGCCTGACCACCCTGCGACGCACCGACGGCGATCCACGTGCGCGACAACTGCGGATAGGTCGCCCGCGCCGCCCGCAGCAGGTCGATGGTGGCGGTCGCCTCGGATTGCCGCTCCAGATACGGATGCGGCCCGGTGTCGAACGCGCCCAGCCCGAGATAGTCGGGCGCGACCACCGCGAAACCCTTGGACTGGAAGTACTGCAGGATGCGGTCTTCCTTGGCGCGACCGGACGGATAGGGCGCGGTACCCGGATTCGAGATGCCGCTGCAGCCCACGCCGAGTCCGCTCGTGCCGTGGTCGTAGGCGACCACCGGCCAGCCACCCGCCGGCGGCTCACCCGGCGGCAGGAACACCGCACCGCTGGCCGGAACAGACGCCCCCTGCGAAGTCGTCGTCCGATAGTCGAGCAACGCCCCTCCGGTCATACCGTGCCAGCCGTCCGGCTGCGCGGTGACCGACATCGTCGTTGCGGCCGGCTCGGCCGCGGCTTGCGGCACCGCGACGACCGAGGCGGCCGCCAGTGCGGTGAACATGGCCGCGGCCGTCAGCGGCCGACGGATCCGAGCGGAACATTTCGACAACCGCATGGGGCCACCTCACATCGTCGGGATCTGCTGATTTTACGGTGCACACACCGCACGGTCCGGAGATCCCCAGGCCGGGGCGTCGCGGAGCGTTGACGTCAATTGATACACGTTCTAGTTTCGGTGTACTCGCGGAACAAGCGGTGGCACATCCGGTCTCACCGCGCGCGACGCAGCAGGAGAGGACGGCCGCAATGATGCGCAGGCACGAGGGACGACGGGTGGTGGTGACCGGGGCGGGCTCCGGCATCGGGCGGGGCATCGTGGTGCGCATGCTCGCCGAGGGAGCGCACGTGGTCGGCGCCGACATCTCCGAGCCCGGGCTGAAAGAGACTGTGGCGGAGGTGGGTTCGGACCGCGATCGACTGCATACCGTCACCGTCGACGTGGCCGATCCGGAATCGGTGCGCCCCGCCGTCGCCGCGGCGGTCGATCATCTCGGCGGATTGGACGTGCTGGTCAACGCGGCCGGGATCATGCGCACCGCGCATACCCACGAGATGGCGTTCGAGAGCTGGAATCAGGTGATCGGCATCAATCTCACCGGCACCTTCCTGATGATGCAGGCGGCCATCCCGGCCCTGCTGCAGTCCGATCATCCGGTGATCGTGAACTTCTCCTCCACCGCCGCACTCGGCGCGAACCCGTACATGGCCGCCTACGCCGCATCCAAGGGCGGCGTGAACGCGATGACCCATGCGGTCGCGCTGGAGTATTCACAGAAGGGCCTGCGCGCGGTGAACATCGTCCCGGGCGGCATCACCAGCGGTATCACCAACAACCTGCAAACCCCCGAGGACGCCGACTGGAACCTCTTCTCCCGGCTGACCGGCTGGCTCAACGGCGGCGCCCTGGGCGAACCCGCCGACGTCGCGGGCGTGGTCGCCATGGTCGCCTCCGAGGACGGCCGCTACATCACCGGCTCGGAGATCCGCGTCGACGGCGGGGCGCTCATGTGAACTAGCTGATTCCCAAGCGACTCGTGCACGCGGGCCAGGCACCCCAGCCCTGCCGGGCCCGCGTCACCTCGGCGATCGCGATCTGCTCTTCCCGGGTGGCGAGATCCGGCCGCTCGGCGTACTTCAGACCGCCCTGCCTGGACCAGGTGCTCTGGTCGAACTGAATGCCGCCGAAGTACCCGTTGCCGGTGTTGATGGCCCAGTTGCCGCCCGATTCGCATTTGGCCAGCGCGTCCCAGACCGCACCGTCGCGCACGGGCGGCACCTCGGTGCCGGGCTTGGCGCCCTTGCGGACCGTCTTGGGCTGAGCGGGCACGACGACGGTGTGCCCGACGGCCTCGCGCGACTCTTCCCTGCCGTTGACGATCGAGACCGCGTAGGTGACGTCCTGCACCCCGGCCTTGCCGGGATTCTCGACGACGGTCCGGCTCATGTTGAGGTCGGTGTCCTCGATGACATTCTCGGTCGGATCGAGCGGTTCGCGTTCGGTGACCTTCTCGGTGCGCTTGCGGGTGACGGTGATCTTCATACCGTCGTGCAGCGGGGTGACGGCCGCGGGCTGCACGGTGTCCTCGCCGGTCAGTGGCACGCCCTGCACCTGCAGTAGCTCCCCGACCGTCGGTGCGGCAAGCCGCACGTAGCTCATCGGTTCGCCGTTGTCGGACAGCTGCACGGTGCGCGGGCTGGTGACGGCCAGCGCGGCGCCCTGCAGCGGCAGCGGGGTGGGACGCGAGGGCGAGACGAAGACGTCGCCGGGCAGCTGCAGTTGAGTCAGCGCGTCGGCGACGGTGTAGGCGGTGGTCCACACCTGTTTGGTCTTGCCGTCGAAGGTCAACGCGATCTGCCGGGCACGGTTGAGCGTGATGGTGGCGCCGTTGGTGACGTCGGCATCCCCGGACGGGGACACCGAATCCTTACCGGCCAGCTTGTAGCCACCGGCCTTGAGCACGCCCTTCACACTGGCGGCCATGGTGGTGACGGTCGTGCGCTGACCGTCGACGACCAGGGTGACGGTCTTGCGGCTGACGATCGCCAGACTCGCCCCGATGATCAGGGTGATCAGCATCGCGGCGATCGCCGCATACAGCAGCGGCGAGCGCGACGCGTTGATCCGCTGGAGAGCGGATATCCGAAACTCCGGCATGGTCACAATACGATAACGAGGGGGTCAGTCCCTGGCAACTGCATGCCGTGGAACAGGGGATTTCCACATCACGATTCGATATCGACGATCCGGAAATATCACGACCGCGCAATCGTAAGTGAACTGGAGCACACCTCGCATTCCGGTCGCGTTTTATGTGACGCACCGCACGCGCGGGGCTCAGCGCCTCGGCAACCGGTAGACCCGCTCGGCATTGGCGGTGGTGATCTCGGCCAGCGCCGCCGGATCCTGTTCGCGCAGCTCGGCCAGGGCCCGCACGGTGTAGGGCAGGCAGTACGGCTCGTTCGGCGCGCCCCGGAACGGGTGCGGGGTCAGGAACGGCGCATCGGTCTCCACCAGGATCAGCTCGTCCGGCACCAGCTTCGCGGCCTCGCGCAGTTCGTGCGCGTTCCGGAAACTCACCGTCCCGGAGAAGCTGAGCAGATACCCCTCGGCCACGCAGGCCAGCGCCATATTGGCGTCGGAGGAGAAGCAGTGGAAGATCACCGTCTCCGGCGCGCCCTCGTCCAGCAGGACCGCCAGCACGTCGTGATCGGCCTCTCGGTTGTGGATCATCAACGGCTTACCGAGTCGTTTCGCGAGGTCGATATGCCAGCGGAAGCCCTCGACCTGATCCTCGATATCGGCGCAGCCGTCGAGTTTGCCGGGCCAGTAGTAGTCGAGCCCGGTCTCGCCGACGGCGACCACCCGGGGGTCGGCGGCCAGCTTCTCCAGTTCGGCGCGGGCGGCATCGTCCAGGGCGTTCGCCCGGGTCGGATGGAGTGCGACCGCCGCGTACACGCGCGGATCCCAGTGCGCGGCGTCGACGGCGAAGCGGGCGGCATCGAGGTCGTCGGCGATGGTCACCACCCGGCCGACACCTACGGCGGCGGCCCGATCCACCATGGCGGCAACCGATTCCGCGTCCTCGGCGCCGCAGGCGTCGAGGTGGGTGTGCGCGTCGATCAACGGCGACAGCGGTTCGGGCGGCTCGGGTGCGGGTCGTTTACCGGGCATCGGACCAGATTAGACATACCGCACCGACGGCAGGTGAACCCGGCGGGAGCGCCGAGTGGACGACGGGATATCGACGCGAGGGATTATCGGCGGCGGATTAGAGTGGACACACCATGAGCGCACCCGAACGCACCTCACCGGCCTTCTACATCACCACGGCGATCGCCTATCCCAACGGCGCGCCGCATATCGGCCATGCCTACGAGTACATCTCCACCGATACGCTGGCGCGGTTCAAGCGGCTCGACGGCTACGACGTGTTCTTCATGACCGGCACCGACGAGCACGGCCAGAAGGTGCAGCAGGCCGCGCGTGCCGCCGGCGTCTCCGTGGAGGAATACGCCGCGCGCAATTCGGATGTGTTCGAACGCATGGACAAGGCGCTCGACATTTCCTACGACCGGTTCATCCGCACCACCGACGAGGATCACCTCGCCGCCAGCATCGCGATCTGGGAGCGCATGCAGGCCAACGGCGATATCTACCTCGACACCTATTCGGGCTGGTACTCGGTGCGCGACGAGGCCTTCTACACCGAGGAGGAGACCACCGTCGCCGAGGACGGGACGCGCCTGGCGACCGAAACCCGGACCCCGGTGGAATGGACCGAGGAGTCGAACTACTTCTTCCGGTTGTCGAAATATCAGGACCGGCTGCTCGAACTGTACGAGAACACACCGGATTTCATCCTGCCCGCGACCCGGCGCAACGAAATCGTCAGCTATGTGAAGGCCGGTCTGAAGGATCTGTCGATTTCGCGCACCACCTTCGACTGGGGTGTGCCGGTGCCCGGTGATCCGGCGCATGTGATGTACGTGTGGGTGGACGCGCTCACCAACTATCTGACCGGTGTCGGATTCCCGAATACCGATTCGGCGGCCTTCCAGCGGTTCTGGCCGGCGAATGTGCACATCATCGGCAAGGACATCACCCGCTTCCACACCGTCTACTGGCCGGCATTCCTGATGTCGGCGGGTATCGAATTGCCGAAACGCGTTTTCGTGCACGGCTTCTTGTTCAACAAGGGCGAGAAGATGTCGAAGTCGGTCGGCAACGTGGTGGATCCGCTGGCGCTGGTCGACCAGTACGGTCTCGACGCGGTGCGGTTCTTCCTGTTGCGTGAGATCTCCTACGGCCAGGACGGTTCCTACAGTCACGACGCCATCGTCGGGCGGATCAACACCGACCTGGCCAACGAATACGGCAATCTGGTGCAGCGCAGCCTGAAGATGGTGGCGCGCGATTTCGATTCCGCCGTACCGACTCCCGGCGAATTCACCGAGGCCGATCGGGAACTGCTCGATCGCGCGAACGGCCTGCTGGAGCGCTGCCGCACCGAATTCGACGGGCAGCAGCTGCATCTGGCGCTCGAGGCGATCTGGCTGACTCTCGGCGAGACGAACAAGTACTTCTCCGCGCAGCAGCCGTGGGCGCTGGCCAAGTCGGGCACGCCCGAGGATGTGGCCCGCGAGGCGACCGTGCTGTACGTGACCCTCGAGGTGCTGCGGATCGTGTCGATCCTGGTGCAGCCGGTGATCCCGGGTTCGGCCGGGCGGATTCTCGATCAGCTCGGTCAGACCGCGCGCACCTTCGCCGATCTCGCGACGCCGATCGAGGCCGGATTGGCCCTACCCGCGCCGGAACCGGTGTTCCCGAAGTACATCGAACCGAAGTAGAAGCAGGCGACCGGAGCCGGTTATGGATGTGGATTTCGCCGAGCGCCACCGCAGCGTTCGCGCCCACGCGCTCGGCACCCCCCGGGGCCGGCTCATCGGCGCGATGGTCGAATGTGTCGGCGCCCGTGGCTTTTCCGCGACGACACTCACCGATATCGTCGCCCGTGCCCACGTATCGCGAAGCACCTTCTACGAACACTTCGGCAACAAAGAGCATTGCTTCGTCGAGGCTGTCCACACGGGTATGGAGATGATCCGCGCCCGGATCGTCGACGAACTGGCACAACTGCCCCGGGATGCCGATCCGCGCTGCCGCATCGCCACCGTGATCACCACGTTCTGCGCGGTGATCGCGTCCGAACCGGACTTCGCGCGGCTGATCCTGGTGGAATCTCTGTTGGTCGGCGAAGCGAGCACCGACTTCCGGGACATGGCGCTGGACCGGTTCGCGACCATGTACCGGAAATATCACGACAAGGCCCGCGCCGCCGACCCTGCGATACCGGAACTGTCGGACGAGCTGATCGCGCTGGTGCCCGATGCAATCGGCGAGCGCACCCGCCGTGTCCTGGTGCGCGACGGCGCACAGCGCGTACCCGAATTAGCCCCCACCTTCATCGAATTCGCCAACGCCGCGCTGGGGTTGGCGCCGGCACCGGTGCACGCGTAGCGAGCGAGGCTTCTGTTTCCGCGCCGGGCACGGCGGCGACGGTGCCACCCAACCGCGGCGACCGGGCGACCCGGGACTATTCCGCGCGGGCGGCCAGGACCGCATCGTAGAGTTCGCGGCGCGACACCCCGCCCGCACGCGCGGCGACCTGTGCGCACGCGTCCTTGAGACGAATTCCGTCGGCGACCAGCTCCTCCACCTCGTCCACCAGATCGACGGGGTCGGCCGAAACCGGTTGCGCCCCTTCGACCACCACCGTGATCTCTCCGCGCGCGCCCTCGACGGCCCATGCCGCCAGCTCACCGAGTCCGCCGCGCACGACCTCCTCGTAGGTCTTGGTCAGCTCCCGGCACACCGCGGCCCGGCGTCCGGGGCCGAGGACCTCCGCCGC
Organism: Nocardia sp. MDA0666; assembly: GCF_003023875.1. NCBI lineage: Bacteria > Bacillati > Actinomycetota > Actinomycetes > Mycobacteriales > Nocardiaceae > Nocardia > Nocardia sp. MDA0666. The sequence goes on along the minus strand of NZ_PYHT01000031.1, from coordinate 12,363 downwards.
ATCGGCCAGACAGTCGGCGAGCCGGTGCGGGGCCTCGAAGAACACCACGGCGCGCGGCTCGGTGACCAGGGTCGCGAACCACTGCTTGCGCTGCCCGGACTTGCGCGGGGCGAAGCCGTCGAAGCAGAACCGTTCCATCGGCAGTCCGGACAGGGCCAGGGCGGTGGTGACGGCCGAGGGACCGGGCAGACAGGTCACCGGCAGGTCCCGCTCGATACATGCCGCGACCATCCGGTAACCGGGGTCGCTGACCGAGGGCATCCCGGCATCGGTGACCAGCAGCACAGTCTTTCCGGATTCGATCTCGTCCAGTAGCAACGGAATTCGCGCGGCCTCCACATGATCGTAGAAGCTCACCACCCGCCCGGTGATCTCCACCTCGAGCGCCTTGGCCAGCGCCCGGGTCCGGCGCGTGTCCTCGGCGGCCACGACGTCCGCGCTCGCGAGGGCGTCGCGCAACCGCTGCGACGCATCACCGATATCGCCCATCGGCGTCGCCGCCAGCACCAACCGCCCGCCGTGCTCGCCCATCGCCGTCCTTTCCACCGCCGGCCGACCCATCCGACCGGCCACCACCGCGCACCCGCGCCCGGTCCGGGCAAACGCTACCCCTGGGGGCGGACCGCGCCCGAGTCCGCAGGTCGGCTCACCGCCGCGCAGCCCACCGCCGCACACCGCATACGATCGGAGCGTGACCCAGCTGACCGATACGCGACCGGCGATCGGCGCGGGCCCGGCCTTGTCCAGTCCGGCGCCGCTGCGCCCCGCACCCGATTTCGGGCCGACCGACCGGGCCCGGGGCTGGCTGGTCACGCTATTCCTGACGGTGGTCGCCGCGGTCACCCGGTTCACCATGCTGAACTACCCGACCGACGCCGGCACCCCGGTCTTCGACGAGAAGCACTACGCACCGCAGGCCTGGCAGGTGCTCACCGGCGGCGGGGTCGAGGACAATCCGGCCTACGGGCTGGTGGTCCATCCGCCGGTCGGTAAGCAGATGATCGCGCTGGGTGAGGCGCTGTTCGGATACACCAGCTGGGGCTGGCGATTCACCGCGGCGATCTTCGGATCGCTGCTGATCCTGCTGGTCATCCGCATCACCCGCCGGATGACCCGTTCCACCCTGATCGGCGCGATCGCGGGTGTGCTGTTGATCGCCGACGGCCTGACCTTCGTCTCCTCGCGCATCGGCATGCTCGACATCTTCCAGGCGGTCTTCGTCGTCGGCGCCTTCGGTTGCCTGATCGTCGATCGCGACGAGGTGCGGGCCCGCCTCGCCCGGGCCGACGCCGAAGGCCGGATAGCGCTCAGCGTGTTCGGCCCGCGACTGGGGGTGCGGTGGTGGCGGTTCGGGGCGGGTCTGCTGCTGGGGCTGTCGTGCGGAACGAAATGGTCGGGCCTGTATTTCATCCTGTTCTTCGGGCTGATGACGGTGTGTTTCGATGTGGCCGCGCGCAAGGCCTACGGGGTGCCGCGCCCCTGGGCCGGCACGGCGGTCCGCGATATCGGTCCGGCTCTGTATGCGCTGGTGGCGATTCCGCTGCTGGTCTACCTGGCCACCTATTGGGGCTGGTTCGCCAGCGAGGACGGTTACGACCGCTATTCGGTGGGCAATGCCGTCGGCGCCGGCGGCACCTGGTCGTGGATTCCGGACGCGTTGCGTTCGCTGTGGCACAACCAGGCCGAATCGCTGAAATTTCATCAGAGCCTGACCAATTCGGCCGGTAACCATCACCCGTGGGAATCCAAGCCGTGGTCGTGGCCGATGGGCCTGCGCCCGATGCTGTACTACTACGCCGACAACGGTGTCACCGGATGTGGGCAGGCGGTCTGTGTGAAGGCCGTGATGCTGATCGGCACGCCGGCGATGTGGTGGCTGTCGCTGCCGATGCTCGCCTGGGCGGTGTGGCGCACCGCCACCCGCCGCGACTGGCGGTACGCGGCGATGCTGGTCGGCTACGGCGCCGGGCTGCTGCCGTGGTTCGCGGATCTGGACCGGCAGATGTACTACTTCTACGCGGTCCCGATGGCGCCGTTCCTCGCGATGGGCCTGGCCCTGACGCTCGGCGATATCCTCGGCCCCGCGCCGCTGGTGCGGGCCCGGTCGGGGCGGTGGTTCGCGCTGGCCGGCGAACGCCGAAGTCTCGGACTACTTCTGGTGTGCCTGTATCTGGGTCTGGTGATCGCCAACTTCATCTGGCTGTGGCCCATTCTCACCGCCCTGCCGATCACGCCGTCCAATTGGCACGACCACCTCTGGCTACCCAGCTGGCGCTGAGGTTCGATGCGGCTAGGGGGTCTCGCCCAGCGCCGCCCGCACGTAGCGCAGCGCCGCCTCGTCGTCGAGCCCCAATCGGCGTACCGCCGCAACGTATTCCGTGGCCGCGCGCCCGGCCGCGTCGCGAGTCGGATCACCGGAGGAGGCGATGAACGACCCGAGCCGCCCCCGGGTCTCGAGCACACCGTCCTGTTCGAGTTCGCGGTAGGCGCGCGCGACGGTGTTCGGCGCCAAGCCGAGCCGAACGGCCAGCGCGCGCACCGTCGGAATCTTGGTTCCGGCGGTGAGTTCGCCGGATTGCACCCGGGCGACGATGCCCAGCCGCAGTTGTTCGTACGGCGGGACCGTCGATTGATGGTCGACCGGGATATCCAGCATCGGTTTTCACACCTCGTCACGCGACAGCGGGCAGGACAGGCAGCGAGGCCCGCCACGCCCGGAACCCAGTTCGGATCCCGGAATGGTCAGCACCTCGATGCCCGCATCGGCCAGCCGTGTATTCGTATTCTCGTTGCGTTCATAGGCCACCACGACCCCGGGCGCCAGTGCGAGGGTGTTGTTGCCGTCGTCCCACTGTTCCCGTTCGGCGGTCACCCCGTCCAGCCCGGTGTCGATGACCCGGAGTTTGTCGATACCCATCGCCTCGGCCGCGGCGGGCAGGAACGGATCCGGACCGCTCATCCGCACCGAATCGCCGTCGGACCGGATGGTGAACGCGCGCAACGAATTCTGCACACCCGGGTACATCACCACCGCATCGCGGTCGACCATGGTGCACACGGTGTCCAGATGCATGGTGGCCCGGTTCTGCGCGATCGGCACCACCAGCACGGTGTGGGCCAGCGCATCGTCGAAGAGACTGCGCGCCAGCGCTTCCGCACCCGCCGGGGAGGTGCGCTCCCCTACCCCGATCGCGACCACGCCGGGCGAAAGCAGTAGCACGTCACCGCCTTCCATCGGCGCGGTGTGCGATTCGTAGGCCCGGCGCACGCCGAGGAATCGCGGATGGAACGCGTATACCAGGTCGGTGAGCGAGGTTTCGCGGGCGCGGGCCGGCAGCGCGAGGGAGGTGATAGCCACCTTGGGCCCCACCCAGAACGAGGAGTCGCGGGTGAACAGCAGATTCGGCAGCGGTTCGATGACGAAATCGGTGCCGTGGTGCATCCGCCGCACCAGTGAGGCGGCGTCCGGTTCGAACGGCAATTCGTCGAAGGTCATGCCGGCCATGAGGATTCGCGCCAGATCCGGCGCGGGCACCGCGCGCAGATAGGTCTTCAGTTCCTCGGCCAGGGCGTAGCCGATGCGGCGGGCGTCGACGGCCGCGGTGATGCCCATACTGCGTCCGGCGCCGCTGACCGCCAGCGTCTCGGTCAGCAGATCGGCGAGCAACAGCACCTCGACACCGCGACCGCGCAGCACATCGGCGAAGATCTCGTGCTCCTGCTGGGCCCGCTCCACCCAGGGAATGGCGTCGAACAACAGTTGATCGTTGTTGCGCGGCGTGAGTCGGCGCAGCTCATCGCCCGGGCGATGCAGCAGTACCGCGCGCAGCGTCCCGACCTCGGTCGTCACGGAAAACGGTCGCGCCGGGGGCACAGCCTCTGTTCCCATATCCCGACCGTAATGGGCTCCCGCCGGGTTGGCACGAAATTGTTCGCCGACCACGCCGTATCCGGCGCCGGACGCTGTCGCCGCTGCGCGGCGGCGAAGTTCCCGGTTCTCGCCCGGCCACTCAGAACCTGAAGTATCGTTGAGGTATGCAGCATACGACGTGGCAAGCCAAGGAGCTCACCCCCGGCCAACTGTCGGAACGCAGCGGCGTCGCGGTGTCGGCACTGCATTTCTACGAACGCGAGGGCCTGATCGCCAGCCGCCGCACCAGCGGAAACCAGCGCCGCTACTCCCGGGAAACGCTGCGCCGGGTGGCATTCATCCGGATCTCGCAGCGCGTCGGAATTCCGCTCAGCGAAATTCGCAAGGCTCTCGACACCTTACCGGAGGGGCGTACTCCCAATCGGAAGGATTGGGAACGATTGTCGGTAACGTGGCGCACCGATCTCGATCAGCGGATCGAACAGCTCACCCGATTGCGCAACAGCCTCACCGACTGCATCGGCTGTGGCTGTCTGTCACTGGGCAGCTGCCGCATCGTCAACTATCACGACCGGCTCGGCGACGAGGGCCCCGGCGCGCGCACGCTCGATGTGAGCATCGACTGCACGCGGGCCGAGGGATGCGAGGAACCGACTGCGGCGGGCCGCGAAAACGTCACCGCGGCGGGCCGCGAAAACTCCACCGCGGCGGGCCGCGAAAACCTCACGGATGCCGATGTGACGGCGTGCGCCGAGAAGATGTGCGGGTGAATTTCGCCGAGCTCAGCGCAGGAAGCGATTGAACTGGTCGTTGGCGCGGCGCATCGTGAACTCGTAGGGCCAGGCGAACTTTCGCGCCCACCAATACCCGAACCGCACGTCGAACGAGGTGTAGACGAGAAAGCGATTCTTCTCGATGCCCCGGAAGATGGCTCGCGCGGCCTGGTCGGGCGAGGCGGCGTGCGACTGGAAACGCTTCACATACCGTTGGATTCGCGGATCGTCGCGGTCCACACCGGCGATCTCGACGGTCTGCACCAGGTGGGTGTTCACCGCGCCCGGCACCACCAGATGCACCGTGATCCCGTGCCGGGCCAGGTCGAAGCGCAGCACCTCCGATACGCCGCGCAACCCGTATTTGCTCGCGCTGTAGGCCGCATGCCAGGGAAAGGCCAGCAGCCCCGCCGCCGAGGACACGTTGACCAGCGCGCCGCCGCGCCCGGCCCGCACCATCTCCGGCACGAAGCTCTCGATGACGTGGATCGGGCCCATCAGGTTCACATCGACCATCGAGCGCCAGTGCCGGTGCTCGAGATTCTCGACGGTGCCCCAGGCCGAGATGCCGGCCACGTTCATCACCACGTCCAGGCTGTCGTGGCGAGCGTGCACATCCCGCGCGAAGGCGGCGACCGCCTCGTAATCGCTGATGTCGAGCGCCCGCGATTCCAGCACCTTGCCGCCGGTGCGCCCGATCTCCTCGACGGTCTCCGCGAGCCCGGCGGCGTCGATATCGGTCAGGACGAGTTCGGCCCCCTGCGCGGCGGCGGCAATCGCGGTCGCCCGACCGATTCCGTTGGCCGCGCCGGTGACCAGAGTCTTCTTGCCGCTCACGGACTTCAAGCGATCACGCACGCCGTTCCTCGAATGCTCTGCGGTGTGATGTCGGTGCTGGGCCGGCATCCGGACTGACTATCTCCGTCGCCCTGGAGCATACGTGTTCCCCGACACACCGCATCCGTACCGGGCCGCACGGGCACGTCTCGGCTACGACGATCCGCGCAATACCGACAGCATCCCGGCGACCGCGACCGGCCACGGGAATTGTTCGGCCCGCGAGCGCGCCGCACGCCGTCGCTGCGCCGCCGGGCGGGCCAGCACATCGGTGACGGCCTCGGCGAAGGCGGACGGGTGATCGGCGGCCACGGCACCGCATTCGGCGGTCACGATGTCGGCCAGCGCCGAGGAACGACTCGCCACCACCGGGGTGCCGGCGGCCAGCGCCTCGAGCGCCGCCAGTCCGAAGGTTTCGTGCGGACCGGGCGCGAGGGAGATGTCGGCACTGGCCAGCAGGGTCGCCAAATGTGTTCGGTCGTCGATGAATCCGGTGAAATGGACGCCGGGACGCCCGTCGGGCAACGCCGCCACACTGCGCGCCTGCCGGACCAGCGCGTCGCGGCGCGGGCCGTCCCCCGCGACCACCAGGCGCACGTTCACCCCGCCCCGGCGCAGATGATCCACCGCCTCGATACTGCGATCGACTCGCTTCTCCACCGACAGCCGCCCGCAGTGCACCACCAGATGCGAACCGCCGAGCCGCGCCCGCAGGGCCCGATCGTGACGATGCGGCGCGAACAGCTCCAGATCCACCCCCAACGGGACGAGCGCGACATTCGGGGCGTCGATCCGGTCGAATTCCGCACGGGCGAACGCGGTCGTGCAGACGACCATGTCGTAATCGGCGGCCGTGCGACGGTTGGCCACATCGGCGGCTCGGCGGGCGACCGAGGTGGGCAGCACCTGGCCGAGCAACCGGTCGAGACGCTCGTGCGAGATCATCACCGACGCGATGTCCCGGCGGCGGGCCCACCGTCCGAAACCGCGCAGCGTCAGCCGGTCCGACACCTCGAGCGCATCCGGCGCCAGCCCCGCCAGCAGATCGGCGACGCGGCGCGGATCGGCCGCGCGATATCCGCCCGTCCACGGAATCCCCACTGCCGGCACGGTCATCCGCATCACCCCGTTCGGTAGCACTTCCTCGCCTCGGCGCGCGCCCGGCACGATCAGCACCACTTCGTGCCCGGCCGCCACATATCCGGCGCCGAGGTGATGCAGCGCCGTGCGAAGTCCGCCCGAACGCGGCCCGTAGAAGTTCGCCAGCTGAGCGATGCGCACGCGCTGATCGTCCCCGTCCCGCGAACCGGCGGGACGAACACGGGATGAATGCTCGCGAAAGCCTGAACCAATGCCGCGTCCTCGGTCTTCCCGGCTCCCGGCGCGGGTGGAGTTCGGTACCGCGACGTTCGGTATGCGGGCGCGCGCAGCTCAGCCGGCCGCTACGACCCGGATCATGCCGTGCGCGCGCTCCGAACCGAGCCTCGACAATTGCGCCCGCACCACGGTCCAGTCCGAGTGTGCGAATCGGATGCGAAATACGAATTCCCTTGCCGGCGAATCGATCTCATCAGCGAAGACGGCCGCGAACGCCGCCCGGTAATCCCGCTGATCATCGGGATGCACGATCGGCCGTTCGGTGCTCCAGCGTTCCAGCGGCGGTGGCGGCGGACTGGCCCACTCGTACACCAGCCCCATCGCCAATTCGACGAACCCCACACCGGCATCCGGCGACCGCGACACCGCCCGGGTGATCGCCAGATCGGTATCCGGACGTGGCGGGCTGACGTCGGTGATCTCGTGCAACAGCGCGCGGGTGACATGCGCGGTCCGGGTCGAGACGGCCAGATGCGGATCCTCGCGATGCACCCGGATGACCAGCTGGAAGTTGCGCACGATCTCGTCGTCACCGCGAATCGCCAGTTCCCCCTGCCAGCGACCGGCCGGGTCGGTGCCCGCCACCACCGCGGTGTAGCCCATCCGCTCGTCGAAGCGCACCATCCGCCCGAACACCTCCGGCGGCGTGCGCACCACCCTCACGTATTCGGGGGCGCGGGCGAAGGCGAGTTCCTCCAGGCCGGGGCCGTGGTGGGCGAGTTCGGTACCGGAATCCCAGTCCCATGCCGCGACCGCGCGCCGGGGCGGCGGCTGCTGTCCCGCGCCACCCACCCATACCTGCACCCCGTGCACTGTCCCGAACGAGCAGAAGACCGGCACCGCGATCGCGGTCCAGCCGCCCTCGGAGAGGACGATCCGGCCGTCCGCCGACTCCACCGAGCCGGACGGAACGGCCGCTGCTGCTGACTCGACGGCGGCGGCTGCCAGCGCGGAGGCACCCGCCCCGAGGGAACGTCCGGCGCGCGAAAGACTCGTCCATTCCCGGATGCGAGGCCCGTCGGCGACGATCGTCGGCGCACTCGCGGGCCCGAGCGTTTCCACCAGGAGCCATGGCGAACCCACGGATTCGGCGACGGCCATACCCGGAAAATCAGATCCGATGCGCCCCACGGGAAACCCGCGGGAGTTCCAGGTCGAGCGGGATCCGCCCCTCCACCAGATGCGGTTCGGCCTCGTCGGCGGGCATCGGCCGCGCGATGAGGAAGCCCTGCGCCCGGTAGCAGCCCAGCCCGACCAGGGTGCGTGCGGCCACCGCCGTCTCCACCCCTTCGCCGACCACCCCGAGACCGAACGAACCGGCAAGCCCCACAATCGATTTCACGATCGCCAGATCGTCGGTGCTGGCGCCGAGCCGCTGCACGAAACCGCGGTCGATCTTCACCGCGTCCACCGGCAGGGCCTTGAGATGCGACAGCGAACTGTAGCCGGTGCCGAAATCGTCGATCGCGATCTGCACACCCATGCGCTTGAGTCCGCGCAAGGTCACCTGCGTGCGGGTCAGATCCGAGACCACGACGTGTTCGGTGATCTCCAGACACACCGAACTGCCGTCGATTCCGTGCCGGCGCAGCACATCCTCGACACATTCCACGAAGTCCAGGCTCACCAACTGCACCGGCGAGACATTGATCCGGATCACCACGTTCGAGGCCAGCCCGGCGCGCCGCCATTTCGCGAATTGCGCCAGGGCCGTGCGCAATACCCAGCGACCGAGTTCGCCGGCCAGATTCGTCGCCTCAGCCACCCCGACGAACGCACCGGGCGGCAGCAGTCCGCGGGTGGGATGCTGCCAGCGCACCAACGCCTCCAGCGCCACGATGCGCCCGGTCCGCAGATCCACCTCGGGCTGATAGTGCAGCAGCAGCGAACCGTCGGAGACCGCGCCGCGCAGATTCAGCTCGACGTCGTCCTGCAGTTCGAACTGCGCGCGCATGGCATCGGTGAACACCGCGACGCCGTTGCCGCCACCGGATTTCGCCGACAACAGCGCATGGTCGGCCCGGCGCAGCAGATCGGCGACGGTGGTCTCTCCCGGCATACCCAGCGCCACACCGACACTCGCGCCGCGACTCACCGTTTCCCCGCCGACCGACACCCGGCGGGTGATCAACTGCTGAATCCTGGTGGCCTCGAGTTCCGCCGCGACCGGATCCACGGGTTTGGCCGGAACGATGACGAATTCGTCGCCACCCAGCCGCGCGATCATGTCGTTCGGATCGAGATGTTCCTTCAGTCGCGACGACAGGGTGCGGATGAAATTGTCACCGGCGGTATGCCCAAGGAAATCGTTGAGCGCCTTGAGCCGGTCGAGATCGAGGAAGAAGGCGGCGACCGGCCCCGAACTGCCCGGACGCAATCGCTCCTCCATATGTTCGAGCAGGGCGCGACGGTTGGCCAATCCGGTGAGGTCGTCGTGCAGGGCGATGTAGCGCAGCCGTTCCTCGGCCACCACCCGGGCCTGCAATTGCGCCAGCAGCGCCGCGATCGCCTTCAGGACGTTGATTTCCCGGGTGCTCCACTGCCGGTCGCCCTGTTTCATGAATCCGAGTAATCCGGTCGGCTCACCGCGCGACATCAGCGGAACCGTCGCTGTCGTCACGTCGGTCAGTCCGGAACGGCGAATCGTCTCCTGATAATCGGAGAATTCCGGGGTGGGGCGGGCGATCATCGGTTCGGTGGCGTGCTCGACGGCGCGGAACACCGAATCGGCCTGTTCGAAATACACCACACGCAGTGGGTCGGGGTCGGGCACGCCCTGGCGCGGCGGCCATTCGGCGACCAGCACCGTCGCCCGCCGTTCCCGGTCGGTATGGCGGACGAAACTGAAATCGACGTCGAAGTAGTCGACCAGTTTGGCCAGCACTCGTTCGGTCGCCGCCACCATCGTCGTGGCGTCGACACCCATCAACTCCGCGGCGACCTGGGTCACCAACGAGTCGAGCGTTCGCCGAGGCACCTTGTCTCCGATCGCGCTATCCACGGCATGTCAAGGGAAGGACGTCCACGCCCCGAGCATCGATGAATCCGCCCTGAACCGACGTTAGTGTATCGACGTATTGCGATGAAATCGCGGCGAGTTCGCGGAGAGGTGCGGCGGAGAATTCGCCGAGGGCCGGCACGAGGGCCGTACGGCGGGGTCGCACAGGGTGGTCAGCAGCCATATCGACGCAGCGCCTCCGGTGCGACATCCAGCCCAGTCATACGGTTCCTACTCTGTTGCTGCGCGGCGCGGCGCGATCTTTCGGCCACCTCCGCTCGGCACGCGATACCGCCGGTGTCGGGTATGGCCACCTAGGGAAGTATCCGTCATCCCTCCGAAATTGACCAGACGTCCGGCAAATCTTCCGAAACCCGAGCGTGGCGCGCGGTATCGATCGAGGTCATCCAGTCGGTGTCCTGCACCACACAGAACAAAAAGACCGCCCGGTTCACATTTGGTTACCCATTGGCAATCGAATATCACACCAGAATCGAGATGAACAACTCCAACCGGTCGGGACCACGCCACACCTCGATCTCCTCGCGGTACGCGCGGGTGATCTCGGCCGACGCGGTGGCGTCGTCGACCTGAGCCCAGACATCCTCGACCGGATCGTGATAATCACCGTTGGGTTCGAATCGGGCATATACGCCCTTCGGGACACGAATCATCACATCACCGACCGGGACCTCTTTGGGTGCGTGATATTCGTAGCTGACCAGCACGTTGTAATTTCCGGCCGGATCCGGCACGTAAACGGTGTACAGCGGGCCGCCGATCTCGCGATCACGCAGCCGGTCACGCAGGAATTCGATCAGCTCACTGTTGCTGACCTTGAAACTCGGCCGGACCCGCGGCACCACCAGGCCGCCGTAGATGGCCGCGTCGCGGACCACGATCGAATACGTCATCGGGGGTCTACCGCCAGGTACAAATCGATCTTGTACGCGTGCGGATAGCATTCGAAATCCCCGGTGAAGGTGCGTTTGATCTGGTTGTGTTCCTCGGCATAGGCGATCTGAGTCCACAGGTCGGTCATGATCTGCGGAAAATTGCCGACCGCGGAGAAACGCGCATAGGCGCCGGCGGGCAGACGGGACACGATATGCCCGCGGGTCACCCGGTCGAACGAGGTGCATTCGTAGCCGACGATCTGCGTGTTGAAGGTACCCAGATCGGGGGCGTAATCGGTGTACGAGGAGGCCAGCGGGCCGCCCAATTCCTGATGCAGCACCGCGGCCCAGGCCGCCTCGAGATCCCGGTCGCGCAGTTCTCCGAGCGCACGTTTCGGACTGCGCACCGGTAGCCCGGCGACCCACGTCTCGTCCCGCTCGACGATTTCGAACTGCATGCAAGAACTCTCTCGATGTGATCGCGTCGGGCCGCGCAACCGGTGCTGCGGCGGACCGTCCGGCCGGAAACGCCATGCTATCAACATCGAAAGCTACGGACCTGCACGTCTGCTGCCGGGACAGCTGATCATCCGACCGGTCCGGTTCCAGCGACCTGTCGGCTTTTCGACCGACAGCCGCCCCCATCCCGAAAATCGGCGACTCTCCTCGCCGCCGCGAACACCTCGCGCCGGATCGAACGAATCGCCCACAAGGCACGAATCAGCATGTACCGGACGGCGTGCCGAGTCTCGCAAACAGACAGCTATCGACAGCGGTAGGTGTGACACAACCGCAGAAAGGGCAGACTCGCAGGGGCCCCGACCGAACGGAGGACCGATGGTGCGTCGCACCGCCCACGGCGAAACGCCCAACACCGCCGCAACCGCGTCGGCCGACTACCCCGACCTCGACGCCATGGACACCGCGCTCACCGACTGCCGCGCCTGCCCGCGACTGGTCGCCTGGCGCGAACAGGTCGCCCGCGAGAAGCGCGCCGCCTTCCGCGACGAAACCTACTGGGGCCGCCCGGTGACCGGTTTCGGGCCCGCCGACGCCGCCATGCTACTGGTCGGCCTCGCCCCGGCCGCCCACGGCGGAAACCGCACCGGCCGGATGTTCACCGGCGACCGCAGCGGCGACGTACTCTTCGCCTCCCTCTACACCATCGGCGCCGCCACCCAGCCCACCGCCACCCGCCGCGACGACGGCCTCCGGCTGATCGGCACCCGCGTCACCTCCCCCGTGCACTGCGCGCCCCCGGACAACAAACCCACCATCGACGAACGCGACCGCTGCCGGCACTGGCTGATCAACGAACTCGAATTGCTTTCCCCCACAGTCCGTTCCGTCGTCGTCCTCGGCGCCTGGGGCTGGCAGGCACTCATGCCCGCCCTCACCGCGGCCGGCTGGCAGGTCCCCCGCCCCCGCCCCAAATTCGGCCACGGCGTCCACTACTCGATCGAACCCGCCCGCCCCGGCCGCCACCGCCTCGAACTGTTCGGCAGCTACCACGTCAGCCAGCAGAACACCTTCACCGGCCGCCTCACCCCCGCCATGCTCGACACCGTCCTCGCCGAAGCCGCCACCGCCGCCGGCCTCCACCTCACCCCT
>NZ_PYHT01000030.1:0-71594 GCF_003023875.1 Nocardia sp. MDA0666 | reverse complement strand
ATACGAGATACTGATCGGTCTCGTGGGCTCGGAGATGTGTATAAGAGACAGGTGCTTGGAAACCCTTGGTGCCGTAGAGATTTCCGTAGGAGTCGAACGGTGCCGTCGCGCCCAGGTCGATCAGTTTCACCTGGTCCTCGGTGACCATGATGTTGTCGGGCTTGAGGTCGTTGTAAGCCAGTTCCAGCGCGTGCAGGTATTCCAGCGCGGGCAGGATCTCCAGGATGTAGGCGATCGCTTCCGGCGCCGGCATCCGCTCCGGCCGCGTATGGGTGTCGAGCAGATCGCGCAGCGAGCGACCGCCCACGTACTCCATGACGATGTAGCCGATCGGCGAGCCGCCGGGACCGGGATGTTCGACGAAGTTGTGGATCTTGACGATGCTCGGATGGGCCAGTTCGGCCAGATATTGGCGTTCGGCCACGGCGACGGCCTGGGCCTCGGCATCCCCGCCGTGCAGCAGGCCCTTCAGCACCACCCAGCGGTCGCTGACATTGCGGTCGATCGCGAGATAGATCCAGCCGAGCCCGCCGTGTGCGATACAGCCCTGAATCTCGTACTGCCCGGCGACGCGATCGCCGGCCCGCAGGTACGGGCGGAAATCGTAGGGTGCGCCGCAGTTGTCGCAGATGCCGACGGCCGTGGCGGCGTGCGCGGCCGTCGTGCGCCCGACCGGGCGGCCGCAGCGCCAGCAGTACCGCCGTCCCTCGGCCACCACCGGATCGGCGAGCACCGCCACCATCGGATCCAGTTGCGGCACAGCCGGAATCGGCACCAGACCGGCGCCCAGACGACGGACCGTGGGGCGGGAGCGAACCGTGCGCCCGCTGCGTCCGGTGGGGCGACTCGGCTCGCTCGGATACGACGAGGTGTCGGGACCGCCGGTGCCGGCCGTGGCCGCGGCGGTATCCGACAGGGTGAAAGGCGTTGCAGCGGTGGGCAGGTCGGCGCGCTGAGTTCCAGGGATGTGCTGCGTCCCATGGATCTGCCGAGGCCCGGGTGTCTTCCGGGTCTCCGGCGGTTCCGGGGCGTGGCGGGCCTGTGGTGTCGTCGGATCCTCACCGGATTCCGGTGCGGGCGTGACAGATGTCGGCGGGTACTCGGATTCGGGGAGGTCGTGGTGCTCGGACATGGATCAGTCCCGATAGGTCGGTTCCGGCGGTCCGGCCGCGGGACCCAGCGCGGGCGCCAGCCAATGCTGATAGAGCCGATCCCAGGTGCCGTCGGTGCGCAACCGCTGCAGGGTGGCGTTCACGAATCGGACCATATCGTCGTTACCCTTCGGAATGCCGACGCCGTACGGCTCGTCACTGAGGGCGGGGCCCACCACCTCGGCGTAGGGGTCCTGCGCCGCCAGCCCGGCGAGCAGCGCGTCGTCGGTGCTGATCGCGTCGACCTGGCGCTGCTGCAATACCACCAGGCAGTCCGCCCAGGTCGGCACCGTCATGATCGCGGCCGTCGGCTGGATGTGCCGAATCCGGTCGAGCGAGGTGGTGCCGCCCACCGCGCAGACCCGCTTACCGCCCAGATCCGCCATCGAGGTGATGCCGGATCCCTTCACCGCCAGGACGCGCTGATGCGACATCAGATAGGTGGTGGAGAAATCGACGCGCTGGCGTCGGTCGCAGGTGATGGTCATGGTCTTCACCACCACGTCGACGCTGTGATCCTGCAGTGCCCGTTCACGATCCGCCGAACCGAGGATCCGGTATTCGATGCGGCGCGGATCGCCGAACAGATCGCGCGCGATCTCGGCGGCGACGTCGACGTCGAAGCCGGCGAGGGTGCCGCTGATCGGATCGCGGAAGCTGAACAGATTGCTGCCGGGATCCAGGCCGACCAGCAATCGCCCGCGCGCGCGGACGGCGTCGAGGGCGGGCCCGTGATCGGCGCCGGGACGCAGGCTGGCGGTGGGATTGCCGCATTGCGGTTCGAGACCGGGGGCGGGTGCCGACTGTGGTTGTGTCACAACGGCATTGGCCGGCAGTGGCGGTTCGGTGTAGGTGCCGCTGCCGCCGGTGCGCGGGGCGCTCGGCGCACCGCCGCAGCCGCCGGCCAGCAGGGCCGATGCCGCCAATGCCGCTGCCGCGACCCGCCTCGCCCTCATCGGTACTCCCTCAAACGCGGCCACAGCCCGGCCACTACGAACACCGCCGCCAGCGCGGCCAGGGTGAGTGCGCCCGGGGCCAGGAAATCCAGCGATCGCGCGGCATCGGATATCTCCCCGCGCAGAGTATTCCGCGTTTCACCCATACCGGCGGCGAGCGCGTTGTCGAGGGTGTCGACCGCCGCGCTGGCCTGCGCCGGATCCGCGCCGATCGCCACTGCGGTGGCGGCCGGGAAATCGCCGCGGCCCAGCGCGTCGTTCATCCGCTGATGAGCCGAACGCCAACGGCCCAGTGCCGCATGCGCATTGCGCACATCATCGGCGCCCGGTGCGCCGCCCGGATAGTGGGTGAGCAGATCGTCGAGGCGCGCGGTGGCGGTGTCGTAGGTGTGGTCGTAGTCGCCGCTGGCATCGCGGCGCACCAATTTCAGCGTCTCCGCCGCCCGCGCCTGCTGGGCCAGGATGCGGCTCTCGGTCAGCTGGGCGCCCGGCACCGCGCCGTCGTCGCGTCCCGAGGTGGTCGCCACCGCCGAGAACGATCCGGCGATCACCGTCCAGGCCAGCAGGATCAGCAGAATGCCGGAGGCAACCAGCAGACCCGGGTTGAGTACCCGATGCCAGCGCCGGGCCAGATAGAACTGCGCCGCCACCAGTGCGGCGAGCGTCAGGATCGGCAGCACGATCGCCGCCCACGGCGGCCGCACGTGCTGGCGCTGGGTCGCCGCGATCGCCGCGGACCGGTGCTCCTGCAACTCCTGCGCGGTCGGAAGCATGGTGGTCTGCATGAGATTCGACGCCTCGCTCTGATAGGCGGCGCCGACGGGGTGGCCTTCGCGATTGTTGGCGCGCGCGGTCTCGATGAGGCCGGTGTAGACCGGCAGTTCGGTGGCCACACCGGTGCGCAGCCGGGTGTCGGCATCGGGTGTGATCGAGCCGGGCGTGCCGGCGTTGTCGGACTGGGCCACGAGCTCCGCCGCTGCCTCGCCGACCGCCTGGTCGTAGCGATCGCGCACCGGTTTCGGCTCCAGCCCCCCGGAGATGAACGCGGTGCCGGCGGCGGCATCGGCCACCGACAGCGAGGTGTAGAGGTGCTGTGCGGAATTGGCGTCCGGTTCGGCCTCGTCCAGCAGATAGTCCAGGGCGTGCTGGCGGTGGCCCACCTCTGCGGAGGTGACGGCGCCGGCGATCAGGCACAGCCCGAGCAGTAACAGGCCCAGCGCGATCAGCCGCGCGGGGGACGAGCGCGCGAACGCGCGGACATCGGTCGCGTCGAGCCGGCTGCGCACGGCGGCAGCCGCGGCCCGCGGGGACAGCTCGTCGAGCTGCGAATGCCCGATTCGAGCCATGCCCACCTCCGTTCGTTCAGCGGGTTGCATTGTGCGGACTGAGCTTATTGTGGTCGTACCGGTACCGCCCGATATGTGTCGGTCACGACGGCGGTACCGGAGGCCGGCGATCAGGACGCCGGCGCGGATCGGGACGAGGCGGAGCATGCGCGGTGACGGAGACGGCTTCTTGGAAAGCCCCGATGGGACGCGGCAATGGGGCCTGTTCGGGGCCGCCGGACTGCTGCTGCGGGCACCCCGGCAGGGCGGCGGCGCATTGGTGCTGCTGCAACACCGGGCGCCGTGGAGCCATCAGGGTGGAACGTGGGCGCTGCCCGGTGGTGCACGCGACAGTCATGAGACCAGCGTGCACGCTGCGGTCCGTGAGGCGCAGGAAGAAGCCGGAATCGATCCGGAGGCGGTCCGGGTGCGCGGCAGCCGGGTGACGAGTACCGCGGACTCCGGCTGGACCTATACCACCGTGGTGGCCGATGTGTCGGAAACCTTGGCGACCACCGCTAATCGCGAAAGCGCGGAACTGGCGTGGGTCCCCGAGGAGGAGGTCGACGCCCGGCCGCTGCATCCCGGATTCGCCGTCGCGTGGCCCGGGCTGCGCGCGGCCGCGGCCCGGCTCGAACTGGACGGTCTGGCCGAGGCGGCCGCCGTCGCGGCGGTGCTGCCGCGCACGATCGACCTCGCCGATCGGGGCTTCCTGTGGCTCGACACGCACGATGCCGCCGCGCCGACCGCCCGGATCGCGCAGCGCGAGAACGGATCCGGTGGGTACGCGCGGTACGAGGAAACGCTGGTGCTGACCCTGGATCAGGTACTGGGCTGAACGCCGTATGTGAATAGCCGTGTCCTCCCCATGTGTACGGCTGTGGATCAGTTCGCCGCGTTCTCCAGCAACCGCTGTTTGAGTTCGCGGGCGGCGGCCTGCGGGTCGCGCGCCGCCGTGATGGCACGCACCACGACCACCCGGTCGGCACCGGCCGCGAGCACCTCCGGCAGGCGGTCGCGATCGATCCCGCCGATCGCGAACCACGGCCGGGTCGGATGCGACTCCGCGGTCGAGCGCACCAACTCGATACCCGCCGCGGTGCGGCCCGGTTTGGTCGGCGTATTCCACACCGGCCCGGTGCAGAAGTAGTCGATGTGCTCGTCGACGACCGCGAGCCCGGCCTGGTTGCGATTGTGGGTGGATCGGCCGATCACCACATCCGGCCCGACGATCCGGCGGGCGTACCAGGGCGGCAGATCGCCCTGGCCCAGATGCAGCACATCGGCGCCGGCGGCCAGCGCGATATCGGCGCGATCGTTGACCGCGACGAGCGCGCCGTGGCGGCGGGCGGCGGCCTTCAGTTCGGCCAGCGCGCCGAGTTCGGCGCCGGCCTCGAGCGGCCCGAACTTCGCCTCGCCGGCCGAACCCTTGTCACGCAGCTGGATGATGTCGACACCACCGGAGAGCGCCGCCTCGGCGAATGCGGCCAGATCACCGGTATCGCGCCGGGCGTCGGTGCACAGGTAGAGCCGGGCCGAGGCCAGGCGTTCGCGCGGTGCCATCGGGCGTTGCGGTTGGGACGGTTGCACGGCTTCGACCGTAGCCGCGCTACCGTGGAGAGGCGAAACAAGAGGGCATTCCCGCAGCGATGGCGGCCGCGTGGGAACGCCGATTTCCCGGTGTCGGCCGTGCACGGCGCGGTCCGTGCGAGTCCGGGACCCGAGCGAGGTGGAGTGATGCGAAGTCTGGCCGTCGTGGGTGGGGGTGTGATCGGTCTGTCGGTGGCCTGGCGGGCCGCCGAACAGGGCTGGTCGGTGACGATTCTCGATCCCGGTGTGGGGTCCGGCGCGTCCTGGGTCGCGGGCGGCATGCTCGCTCCTCTTTCGGAGGGCTGGCCCGGCGAGGACGAACTGCTCGAATTCGGCGCGGCATCGCTGCGGCGCTGGCCGGAATTCGGCGCCCGGCTGCGGGAGGCCACCGGGGTGGACGTCTTCGTGGCCCGGCAGACCCTCACCCTGGCACTGGACGCGGCCGATGCCGCCGACCTGCGCACGATCGCCGACTTCTGCGCCACCCACGGATATGCGATGCGCGTGCTCGACCGGGCCGGGGTCCGCGCGACCGAGGCCGGGCTCTCGCGCACCGCCCGGGCCGGTCTGCTGGCCGTGGACGAGCCGGCGGTGGACAATCGCCTGCTGCTCGCGGCCCTGCGTCGCGGATGTGAACAGGCCGGTGTGCACATCGATCCCACGCCCGTGACGGCTGTGGACGAACTCGACCACGATCGGATCGTGCTGGCCGCGGGGTCGGCCAGCGCGCGACTGTGGGAGCTGCCGGTGCGCCCGGTCAAGGGCGAGATCCTGCGGTTGCGCCGGCGCCCGGGCACCCCGCCGCCGCCGTCCTCGGTGATCCGCGCGCGGGTGCACGGCCGGCCGGTTTATCTGGTCCCGCGCGCCGACGGCCTGGTGGTCGGGGCCACGCAGTACGAGGCCGGATTCGACACCACCGTGACCGTGGCCGGGGTCCGCGATCTGATCGCCGACGCGGAAGCGGTGTGGCCGGCCCTCGGCGAATACGAACTGGCGGAGGCCGCCGCGGGCGGACGTCCCGGCACCCCCGACAATCTGCCGCTGATCGGATGGCTCTCGGACCGGGTGATCGCCGCCACCGGTCACGGGCGCAACGGCATTCTCGGCGTACCGATCACCGTCGACGCGGTGGCGGCGCTGCTGGCAGACGACGTCCTCGCCGAGGCGAAGGCCGCCGACCCGCACCGTTTCGCCACCGCCGAAACCGCTACTCCCGCATCATCATCAGGAGGTAACCAGTGACCGCGCAACCGAGTTCCGCGTCCCCATCGATTCCCGTCGGCGTCACGGTGAACGGCACCGAGCACGTCTTCGCGGAGCCGCTCACCGTCCGGGAACTGCTCGAGCGTCTGGAACTGCCGTGCCGCGGCGTGGCCCTGGCGGTGGACGGTTCACTGTTCCCGAAGTCGCGGTGGGACGAGCCGGTCGGCCGGGGCTGGGAGATCGAGGTCCTGACGGCGGTGCAGGGTGGCTGACATTCCGGGCACAGCCATTCCGGGCACAGAATCGCGGCCGGTCGAGCCGCTGCGGATCGCCGATCGCGAATTCGGCTCCCGGCTGATCATGGGCACCGGCGGCGCGGAGAATCTGGCGGTGCTCGAGGAGGCGCTGGTCGCCTCCGGTACCGAATTGACCACGGTCGCCATGCGCCGCATCGACGCCGCGGGCGGAACGGGCGTGCTCGATCTGCTCAAACGCCTCGATATCGCCCCGCTGCCCAATACCGCCGGTTGCCGCACCGCCGCCGAGGCGGTCCTCACCGCGCAGCTGGCGCGTGAGGCGCTGGAAACCGATTGGGTGAAACTCGAGGTCATCGCCGACGAACGCACCCTGCTGCCGGATGCCATCGAATTGGTCGCGGCCGCAGAGCAATTGGTCGACGACGGCTTCGTGGTGCTGCCCTACACCACCGACGATCCGGTCCTCGCGCGCCGCTTGGAGGATGCCGGCTGTGCCGCGGTCATGCCGCTCGGTTCGCCGATCGGCACCGGGCTGGGCATCGGCAATCCGCACAATATCGAGATGATCGTCGAGGCCGCCGGGGTTCCGGTCGTGCTGGACGCGGGAATCGGCACGGCGAGCGACGCCGCGCTGGCGATGGAACTGGGCTGTTCGGCCGTCCTGCTGGCCACCGCCGTCACCCGTGCCCGGCATCCGGCCCGGATGGCGACGGCGATGGCCGCCGCGGTGCAGGCCGGTCACCTGGCCCGCCACGCCGGGCGTATCCCCAAGCGCTTCTGGGCCCAGGCTTCCTCTCCCGCGGTGTGACCACGGGGATGTCCCCAGGTCGCGGCTGGGTGAGCCCACCGGGACCCTAGGGGTCCCCCTCATCCTCGAGGATGACCGGACTCGCGACCTGTGAGCGATGGTCGCGTGCCGCGTTCTCGGGGAGACTGGTGCCCATGATCGAATGCAGAGGTCTTACCAAGCGCTTCGGTGCGACCGTTGCCGTCGAGAACCTGTCGTTCACGGTCACACCCGGCAAGGTGACCGGGTTCCTCGGCCCGAACGGCGCCGGTAAGTCGACCACCATGCGGATGATCCTCGGCCTGGATCAGCCCACGGCCGGGACGGCGGTCATCCAGGGCAAGCGCTACCGCGAGCTGGACCATCCGCTGCGCGCGGTCGGCGCCCTGCTGGACGCCAAGTGGGTCCATCCGAACCGGTCGGCTCGCTCGCATCTGCGCTGGATGGCCGCCGCCAACGACATTCCGGCCGGCCGGGTGGAAGAGGTGTTGCGGCTGGTGGGCCTGACCGAGGTCGCCGACAAGAAGGCCGGCGGATTCTCGCTCGGCATGTCGCAGCGGCTCGGCCTGGCCGGGGCGCTGCTCGGCGATCCGCCGGTGCTGCTGTTCGACGAACCGGTCAACGGACTGGACCCCGAGGGCATTCTGTGGATCCGGCGGTTCATGCAGCGGCTGGCCGCCGAGGGACGCACCGTGCTGGTGTCGAGCCATCTGCTGTCGGAAATGGCGCAGACCGCCGACCATCTGGTCGTGATCGGGCGCGGCAGGCTGATCGCCGACACCGACACCAAGGACTTCATCGCGAAATCGTCGGAATCGACCGTGCGGGTGCGCAGTCCGCAGTTGGACGAGTTGCGCAGCCTGCTCACCTCGAACGGGATGACCGTGCGCGAGGACGGCAGCGCGGCCGACCGGGAAGGATCGGCCGACACCGCCCCCGCGCTGGTGGTGGTCGGGGAAACCAGCGACGCCATCGGCAAATTGGCGGGCGCGAACAGCATCACCCTGTATGAGCTTGCGCCGCAACAGGCTTCGCTCGAGGAGGCGTTCATGCGGATGACCGGAGGTGCGGTGCAGTACCACGGTGAGGGTGTCGAGCAGGCGATGGGAGGTGCGCTCTGATGGGTGTCGTCGCCGCGGAGCGGATCAAACTCACCTCGACTCGGTCACCATGGTGGTGTTCGGCGATCGTCGTGGCGCTGGGCCTGGGCCTGGCCGCCCTGATCGCGGGCGTCTCGCGGGCCAGCATGGGCCACGAGAACGAATCGACGCTGACCACGGCCGGCGCCATGGTCGGTGTCTCCGGCTTCGGCGTCATGGTTCTGATGATCATGGCCGCCCTCACCGTGACCAGTGAATACCGCTTCGGCATCATCCGGACCACCTTCCAGGCGACCCCGAACCGGTCCCTGGTCCTCACCACCAAGGCCCTGCTGACCGGCGCCTACGCGGCGGTGCTGACCTTCGTGCTGGGTCTGCTGGCCTATCTCATCGCGAAACCGCTGGCCGGCGACGCGGGGCGGCAGATGAGCCTGAACTCCGACGCCGATTGGCGCGCGCTCTACGGACTGGCGATCTACGCCTTCCTGGCGGTGATCCTGTCGGTCGGCGTCGGCGCCCTGGTGCGGCAGTCGGCCGCGGCGATCTCGCTGATCGTGTTGTGGCCCTTGCTGATCGAGACGCTGCTCGGTAGTTTCGGTAGCTTCGGCCGCAGCGTGCAGCCGTTCCTGCCCTTCGCCAACATCAACCGGTTCCTCGGGGAGGGCGCCTCCGCGGCGCACTGGCACTGGGGGCCGTGGGGCGGACTGGTCTACTTCATCGTCTTCGTGGCGGTCGTCTTCGGCGCCGCGCTCATCGTGGTCGACCGCCGCGACGCCTGATCCACAACCTGATACCTGCCCGGTCCCGGGCGCTCACCCTCGCGAAGCCCGGGAGCGGGAGGGCGGTCCTGTCGGGGGACTGCTATCCCGGTCACAGCCGCCACTGCCCGGCGAATGTGACGATCACCGGCCCGATGTGCAGCTGTTTCGCGCTGTGCATCGGGCCGGTGTGCTGTGTGCAAAGCCTTCGTTAACAGCACCGTCGGACCTTCCGTGTGGAAGAGCCGGTGGGTAACATCGGCCGGGCAACCAACACGTTATCCATCGGCGGACCCAGCGCTGTGCCCGCTCCGTCCGATAGAGAGGTGGCAGGTGGCGATCATTGGCTACGCTCGGGATGTGAGCGAAAGACCTTCCGGCGACGGCGAAAGCGCGTCCCGCGCAGCCCGTCCCGGAGATGCGCGAAACCGCACGGGCGGTTCGGGGTCGCGCCGCAACGGCACCGCCGGTAGGCGGGGCAAAAGGGGGACCGGTTCCGGTGCGGACAACCGTCGAAACGGCGAGGCCGAATCCGGCGTCGATCCCGGGCTCGATCCGGATGTCGAGATCGTGATTCCGCTCACGCCGGCCGACGAGGCCGAATCTCGCCTGCGCTCGTTCGGCCGGCGCCGATCCGATCAGCTGTCCTCGCTGATGGCCGCGGCCAACCAGCGCGCCGACGTCATCGGCGTGATTCGCAAGGCACGTGAGAACCTGCCCGGCGATCCCGCATTCGGCGACCCGCTGTCGCTGTCCGGGCCCGGCGGTGCGCGGGCGGTGGCCCGCGCGGCCGACAAGATCGTGGGCGACAATCCCAGCGCGGCCAAGGAGCTCGGTCTGGGCGCGCTGCAGGTCTGGCAGGCCATGCTGGAGCGCGTCGGCCGCGGGAAGGGCAGTGCGGAGATCACGGTGGTCTTCACCGACCTCGTGGCGTTCTCGCGATGGTCGCTGTCGGCCGGTGACGAGGCGACGCTGGAGTTGTTGCGGCGGGTGGCGCGAGCCATCGAACCGCCGATCGTCGATCGGGGCGGTCAGGTCGTCAAGCGCATGGGCGACGGGGTGATGGCGGTCTTCGCCTCCCCGGACAGTGCGGTGCGTGCGGTGCTGACCGCGAAGAAGAATCTGGACCGGGTCGAGGTGGCGGGATATCGGCCGCGTATGCGGGCGGGTCTGCACACCGGGACGCCGCGCGAGATCGGCGGCGACTGGCTGGGTGTGGACGTCACCATCGCCGCCCGGGTGATGGAGGCCGGCGGCAACGGCAACACGATGATCTCGGAGACCACCCTCGAAGCGCTGGAGCCGAGCACGCTGAAGGAACTCGAGGTCGCGGCCAAGCCCTATCGGCGCAGCATGTTCGCGGCGCCGCTCAATGGCGTTCCGGAGGGGATGCGCATCTTCCGCCTCGCCGGAGACTAGGCGCCGGGCGGTCTACCACCAGGTGGCCACGCCGACGACCGCGAGGACCGCGCAGACGCCCAGCATCACCGACAGCAACCGGGAGTTCTTCCACATGGTGAAGGCGCCGCCGACCAGGAATCCGGCCACGGCCAGCAGGAGTACGACGATCACGGAATTGGACACCCTGCCATCTTGCCCGGCGGCTCGCGGACCTCGGACACCGGCCGGTTCCGCCGGTTCGCGGTAGCCGCCGGGCGAGCCGGCGGTCCGGTTCGCGGAGTACCCGATCGGACCGCGTTCGGACCGGTCGTGCGGCGGCGCGCCGCGTTTACCTGCGCATTCGGCAATTAACAAGCACGCAGGCTTGATTTTTTCTGTACCCGATGTGAACCTGGAACCCGACGCAGCACAGCCGCTGCGGCAGGCACGTCGCATGAGGAGGCGCCGCGCAGATGACGAGTCTCGGCGCCGACCCGGAGGTCCTCCGGATCGGCAACTGTTCCGGCTTCTACGGCGACCGGTTGAGCGCGATGCGCGAGATGCTCGAGGGCGGGCAACTCGACGTGCTCACCGGTGACTATCTCGCCGAACTGACCATGCTGATCCTCGGCCGCGACCGGATGAAGGATCCGGCCCTCGGCTATGCCAAGACCTTCGTCCGACAGCTCGAGGACTGCCTCGGCCTGGCGCTCGAACGCGGCGTGCGCATCGTCGCGAACGCGGGCGGCCTCAATCCGGCGGGATTGGCGCAGCGTATCGCCGAGGGGGCCGAAAAGCGCGGCCTCACACCGAAGATCGCCTACGTCGAAGGAGACGACCTGCTCCCGCGCGCCCAGGAACTGGGCTTGGGCGCACCGCTGACCGCCAACGCCTACCTGGGTGCCTGGGGTATCGCCGAGGCGCTGAACGCCGGAGCCGATATCGTCGTCACCGGCCGGGTCACCGACGCCTCCGTGGTCGTTGGACCGGCGGCAGCCCACTTCGGCTGGGCCCGAGACGATTTCGACGCCCTGGCGGGTGCGGTGGTCGCCGGGCACGTCATCGAATGCGGCACCCAGGCCACCGGCGGCAACTTCGCGTTCTTCACCGAGATCGAGAATCTCGACCGTCCCGGCTTCCCGATCGCCGAGGTCCGCCGCGACGGCAGCAGCGTCATCACCAAACACGCGAACACCGGTGGCGCGGTCACCGTCGACACCGTCGAAGCGCAGCTGATGTACGAGATCCAGAGCGCGCGCTACGCCGGACCGGATGTCACCGCCCGCCTCGACAGCATCCGGCTCGCCGCCGACGGTGACGACCGGGTGCTGATCAGCGGCGTGACCGGTGAGGCGCCGCCGCCGCGGTTGAAGGTCTCGCTGAACACCCTGGGCGGCTTCCGCAACGAGATGACCTTCGTGTTGACCGGTCTCGACATCGAGGCCAAAGCCGCACTGGCACAGCGGCAATTGGAGAGCTGGCTGCCGGTGCGCCCGGCCGAACTGGACTGGTCGCTGTCGCGGCTGGACCGTCCCGACGCCGAGACCGAGGAACAGGCCAGCGCCCTGCTGCGCTGCGTGGTCCGCGACCCCGATCCCGACAAAGTGGGACGCGCATTCTCCAGTGTCGCAGTCGAATTGGCGCTGGCCAGCTATCCCGGCTTCACCATGACCACCCCGCCCGGAAACGGTGCGCCCTACGGCGTCTACACCGCCGGCTATGTCGACGCGGCCGAGGTCGCGCACACCGCGGTACTGCCCGACGGAACGCGCGTGCCGATCGCCCCGCCCGCTCGGACCCGCGAGCTGGACGAGGTGGCCGAACCCGAGCTGCCGAAACCGCTCCCGTCGAGTGAAACACGCCGTGTCCCATTAGGTTCCATCGCTCTGGCCCGCAGCGGCGACAAGGGAGGAAACGCCAATATCGGCGTGTGGGTGCGCACCGACGACCAGTGGCGCTGGCTGGTGCACACCCTCACCGTCGACACGCTGCGGGCGCTGCTGCCGGAGACCGCGAAGCTCACCGTCACCCGGCACGTGCTGCCGAACCTGCGGGCGGTCAACTTCATCGTCGAGGACCTGCTCGGCCTCGGTGTCGCCTACCAGGCCCGATTCGATCCGCAAGCCAAGGGACTCGGCGAATGGCTGCGGTCCCGCCACATCGACATACCCGTGGAGTTACTACCGTGAGCAGTGTCTGGGATACGCCCGAGCGGCGTGAATTACGCACTACCGTCCGCGGTTTCGCCGAGCGCGAGGTGCTGCCCTATCTGGACGAATGGGAGCGTGCCGGTGAGATTCCCCGTGAACTGCACAAGAAGGCCGGTGCGCTCGGACTGCTCGGCATCCAGTTCCCGGAGGCGGTCGGCGGTGCGGGCGGGGACGGGATCGACGCGGCCATCGTGGCCGAGGAGATGCACTACGCCGGCTGCTCGGGCGGACTGTTCGCCTCCCTGTTCACCTGCGGTATCGCGGTGCCGCATATGGCCGCGTCCGGCAACACGGAACTGATCGAACGCTGGGTGAAGCCCACCCTGGCGGGGGAGAAGATCGGCTCGCTGGCCATCACCGAACCCGGTGGCGGCTCCGACGTCGGCCATCTCACCACCAGCGCCGTGCGCGACGGCGACGACTACGTGGTCAACGGCGCGAAGACCTTCATCACCTCCGGGGTGCGCGCCGACTACGTGGTGACCGCCGTGCGCACGGGTGGCCCCGGCGCCTCCGGTGTGTCGTTGCTGCTGGTCGAGAAGGACCGGCCGGGATTCACGGTCAGCCGCAAACTGGAGAAGATGGGCTGGCTGGCCTCCGACACCGCCGAACTGTCCTATGTCGACGTGCGGGTGCCGGTGTCGAATCTGGTGGGCGCCGAGCACTCCGGATTCGCCCAGATCGCACAGGCTTTCGTCAGCGAGCGGGTGGGCTTGGCGGTGCAGGCCTACGGGCATGCGCAGCGCTGCCTCGATCTGACCCTGCGGTGGTGCCGCGACCGCGAGACCTTCGGCCGCCCGTTGATCAGCCGGCAGGCGGTGCAGAACACGCTGTCGGAGATGGCCCGGCGCATCGACGTCGCCCGCGTCTACACCCGGCACGTGGCCGAACGCGCGGCGGACGGGGAAACCGATCTGATCGCCGAGGTGTGCTTCGCCAAGAACACCGCCGTGGAGACCGCGGAATGGGTTGCCCACCAAGCGGTTCAGTTGTTCGGCGGCTTGGGTTACATGCGCGAATCCGAGGTGGAGCGCCACTACCGCGATGTGCGCATCCTCGGCATCGGCGGCGGCACCAACGAAATCCTGACCAGCCTCGCGGCCAAGCGATTGGGGTACCGATCTTGAGCACTCTCCGTACAGCCATCGACCCGAATTCGGCGGACTATCGCACCGCCGCCGACGCCATGACCGAGAAACTGGCCGAGGTCGAGGCCGAATACGCCAAGAACATCGCGGGCGGCGGCCCGGACAAGATGGCGCGCCACCGCAAGCGCGGCAAGCTCACCGCGCGCGAGCGCATCGAATTGCTCATCGATGAGGATTCGCCGTTCCTGGAGCTGGCGCCGCTGGCCGCCTGGGGCAGCGAATTCCACGTGGGCGCCTCGGTGATCGCGGGCATCGGCATCGTCGAGGGCGTCGAATGCATGATCGTGGCCCCCGATCCGACCGTGCGCGGCGGCACGTCGAATCCGTGGACCCTGCGCAAGAACCTGCGGATGAACGATATCGCGCTGGAGAACCGGCTCCCGGTGATCGGCCTGGTGGAATCCGGCGGCGCCGATCTGCCGACGCAGAAGGAGGTGTTCGTCCCGGGCGGTCGCATGTTCCGCGACCTCACCCGACTCTCCGCGGCCGGAATCCCCACCATCGCACTGGTGTTCGGCAACTCCACCGCCGGTGGCGCCTACATTCCCGGCATGTCCGACTACACCGTCATGATCAAGGAACGCTCCAAGGTGTTCCTCGGCGGTCCGCCGCTGGTCAAGATGGCGACCGGTGAGGAGTCCGACGACGAATCGCTCGGTGGCGCCGAGATGCACGCCCGCACATCCGGTCTGGCCGACTATCTCGCGGCCGACGAACAGGACGCCATCCGGATCGGCCGGTCCATCGTGCGGCGGCTGAACTGGCGCAAGACCGGACCCGCCCCGCGTCCGCGCGCCGGAGTGATCGAACCGCTCTACGATTCCGAGGAACTGCTCGGCATCGTGCCCACCGATCTGAAGATTCCGTTCGACCCGCGCGAGGTCGTCGCCCGGGTGGTGGACGGCTCCGATTTCGACGAGTTCAAACCGCTCTACGGTTCCAGTCTGGTGACCGGATGGGCGGAGCTGCACGGCTATCCGGTCGGCATCCTCGCCAACGCTCGCGGAGTGTTGTTCTCCGAGGAGGCGCAGAAGGCCGCGCAGTTCATCCAGCTGGCCAACCAGTCGAACACCCCACTGCTGTTCCTGCACAACACCACCGGCTACATGGTCGGTAAGGAGTACGAGCAGAAGGGCATCATCAAGCACGGCGCGATGATGATCAACGCCGTCTCCAATTCGAAGGTGCCGCACATCTCGCTGCTGATGGGCGCCTCCTACGGGGCCGGGCACTACGGCATGTGCGGGCGCGCCTACGATCCGCGCTTCGTCTTCGCCTGGCCCAGTGCGAAATCCGCGGTGATGGGCGGTGCGCAGCTGGCGGGCGTGATCTCGATCGTGGGCCGGGCCGCCGCCGAGGCGCGCGGCCAGGCGTTCGACGAGGAAGCCGACAAGGGCATGCGCGCGATGATCGAGGCCCAGATCGAGGCCGAATCGCTGCCCATGTTCATGTCGGGCCGGCTCTACGACGACGGTGTGATCGACCCCCGCGACACCCGCACGGTATTGGGAATGGCGTTGTCGGCCATCCACAATGCCCCGATCAAGGGCGCCGAGGGCTTCGGCGTCTTCCGGATGTGAGGTCTGAGATGACAGTAGGGCCGATCACGAACGTTCTGGTCGCGAACCGTGGGGAGATCGCCCGGCGCGTGTTCGCGACCTGCCGGCGCATGGGCGTCGCCACGACCGCGGTGTATTCCGACGCGGATGCGCACGCACCGCATGTGGCCGAGGCCGATGCGGCGATCCGGCTGCCCGGCAACACTCCCGGCGAGACCTATCTGCGCGGCGATCTGATCATCGAGGCCGCCCACGCCGCGGGCGCCGACGCGATTCATCCGGGGTACGGATTCCTGTCCGAGAACGCGGAATTCGCCCGTCAGGTGATCGCTGCGGGCTTGGCGTGGGTGGGCCCGCCGGTCGCGGCCATCGAGCAGATGGGTTCGAAGGTCGAATCCAAGAAGATGATGGACGCCGCGGGCGTCCCGGTGCTGGCCGAACTCGATCCCGCCGAGGTCACCGAGGCCCTGCTACCCGTGCTGATCAAGGCCTCCGCCGGTGGGGGCGGGCGTGGTATGCGGGTGGTGCGCTCGCTGGCGGAGCTGCCGGATCAGCTCGAGGCGGCCCGGCGCGAGGCGGAATCGGCCTTCGGCGATCCGACGGTGTTCTGTGAGCGCTACCTGGAAACCGGCCGCCACATCGAGGTCCAGGTGATGGCCGATACCCACGGCCGGGTGTGGGCGGTCGGCGAGCGCGAATGTTCGATTCAGCGCCGGCATCAGAAGGTGGTCGAGGAAGCGCCGTCGCCGCTGGTCGAGCGGATCGCCCCCATGCGGGCGCGGTTGTTCGAGGCGGCCCGGCTCGCCGCCGAGGCGATCGGCTACGAGGGCGCGGGCACGGTCGAATTCCTCGCCGACGAACAGGGCGATTTCTTCTTCCTGGAGATGAACACCCGCCTGCAGGTGGAACATCCGGTCACCGAATGCACCACCGGTCTGGATCTGGTCCGGCTGCAACTGCAGGTGGCGCAGGGCTACCGGCTGCCGCCGGAGCCGCCGCCGATGCGCGGCCACTCCATCGAGGTGCGGTTGTACGCGGAGGATCCGGCACACGACTGGCAGCCGCAGAGCGGTGCGGTACATCGCATCGAATTCGGCTCGGGCACAGCCGAATTCACCGTCCTCGCCGAGGCCGGTCTGCGGCTGGACTCCGGTGTGGTGGACGGTTCGGCGGTCGGGGTGTTCTACGACCCGATGCTGGCCAAGGTCATCTCCTACGCCGACACCCGCGAGGAAGCGGCGCATCTGCTGGCGACGGCGTTGCAACGTGCCCGCATCCACGGCCTGGTCACCAACCGCGATCTGCTGGTGCGGGTGCTGCGGCATCCGGCCTTCCTCGCCGGTGACACCGATACCGCGTTCTTCGCCACCCACGGCCTGGAAAACCTTGCCGCGCCGCTGGTGTCACCCGACGACGAGGCGCTGTCCATCGTCGCCGCGGCACTGGCGGACGCGGCCGCCAATCGAGCGCGAGCGCGCGTCGGCGCGGCGCTGCCCAGCGGCTGGCGCAACCTGCCCTCACAGGCGCAGAGCAAGTCCTACGAGAGCCGGGTGTCGGGGACGCACGAGGTGCGTTACCGCCTCACCCGCTCCGGACTCGAGGTCGAGGGGCACGAGGGGCTCGAGCTGATCGAGGCCACACCGGATGTCGTGGTACTCGGGGTGCCCGGCGCGCGTGGCTCGGTGCGGCGGCGGTTCGAGGTCGCGCGCTACGGCGATCTGGTGGCGGTCGATTCGCCGCTGGGTCCGGTCGCGGTGCGCAGGCTTCCGCGTTTCTCGGACCCGGCCGACCAGGTCGCGGAGGGGTCGTTGCTGGCGCCGATGCCGGGTTCGGTGATCCGGCTGGGCGCCGAGGTCGGCACCGCCGTCGAGAAGGGCCAGCCGATTCTCTGGCTCGAGGCCATGAAGATGGAGCACACCATCGCCGCTCCGGCGGCCGGGGTGCTGACCGAACTGAATGTGGTTGCGGGACAACAGGTCGACGTCGGCGCCGTGCTGGCGGTCGTCCATGCCGAAGCGACCGCGGCACCGGCCGAAGCCGCCGCCGAATAGCGACCCACTACAGGAGAATGTCCATGAGTTTCATCGAAACCGACGAACAGAAGCAGCTGCGGGCGGCCGTCGCCAAGCTCGCCGCGAAGTACAACTACCGCGACTACGTATCCGCGAAGGCGCGCCGCAACGAGCCGCTGGACGAATTGTGGGACGAGGCGGGCAAACTCGGCTTCCTCGGCGTGAACCTGCCGGAAGAGTACGGCGGCGGTGGCGCCGGAATCTACGAACTGGCGCTGGTGATGGAGGAACTGGCCGCCCAGGGTGCGGGTCTGCTGCTGATGGTGGTCTCGCCCGCGATCTGCGGCACCATCATCACCAAGTACGGCACCGAGGAGCAGAAGCAGTACTGGCTGACCCGGCTGGCCGACGGCTCGTCGAAGATGGTGTTCGGCATCACCGAACCCGACGCCGGCTCCAACTCGCACAACATCACCACCACCGCGCGCCGCGACGGTGGCGACTGGATCCTCAACGGCCGCAAGATCTTCATCTCCGGTGTGGATCAGGCCGAGGCGGTCCTGATCGTCTCGCGCACCGAGGATTCCAAGACCGGCAAGTTGAAGCCGGCTCTGTTCATCGTCCCGACCGATACTCCCGGCTTCGAGAAGAACCGCCAGGAGATGGACATCATCGAACCGGACAACCAGTTCACGCTGTTCCTCGACGATGTGCGCCTGCCCGGCAGCGCGCTGGTGGGCCAGGAGGACGCCGCGATCGCGCAGCTGTTCGCCGGCCTCAATCCCGAGCGCATCATGGGTGCGGCGATGGCGGTCGGCATGGGCCGCTACGCCATCGACCGGGCGGTCGAATACGCCCGGGAACGGCAGGTCTGGAAGACGCCGATCGCGGCGCACCAGGGCATCTCGCATCCGCTGGCCCAGGTGAAGATCGAACTCGAACTGGCCAAGCTGATGATGCAGAAGGCCGCCGTTCTCTACGATTCCGGCGATGACTTCGGTGCCGCGGAGGCCGCCAATATGGCGAAATACGCTGCGGCGGAGGCGAGTATCAAGGCCCTGGATCAGTCCATCCAGACCCACGGTGGTTCGGGCCTGACCGCGGACATCGGCCTGGCGGGCATGCTCGGCGCGGCGCGGATCGCGCGAGTGGCTCCGGTGAGCCGGGAAATGATCCTGAACTTCGTCTCCCAGCACTCGCTGGGACTGCCGAAGTCGTACTGAGCGGCGACCGGCCGGGCCGCCCGTGCGTGGCCCGGCCGGAGGACACCACCCGAACCGGACGAGGAGGAATGCACACGTGAGCGACACCACCGAAACCACGGGCACCGAAACCACCGGGGCCGAATCTCCTTTCGTGCGGTACGACCTGCGCGACGGCTTCGCGGTCCTCACGCTGGATTCACCGCACAATCGGAATGCGTTGTCCTCGAAGCTGGTTCGCGAACTGCTCGACGGACTGCGCAAGGCCGGGGCCGACGAACGGGTCCGCGGGGTGATCCTCACCCACACCGGTAACACGTTCTGCGCCGGCGCGGACCTCAAGGAAGCGCTCGACGCCGATCCGGCCGCGGCCGCCGATATCCGCACCCGGTGGATGATCGACGTGCTGCGCGGCATCGTGGAACTGCACAAACCGGTGCTCGCGCAGATCGACGGCAATGTGCGCGCGGGCGGAATGGGCATCGTCGGCGCCTGCGATATCGCGGTCGCCGGACCGTCGAGCAGTTTCGCGCTCACCGAGGCGCGGCTGGGCCTGGCGCCGTTCATGATCTCGCTCACGCTGCTGCCGCGACTGACCTCCCGGGCCGCCGCCCGCTACTACCAGACCGGCGAGACCTTCGACGCGGCCGAGGCCGAGCGCATCGGGTTGATCACCGTCGCCGCCGACGATGCCGCCGCCGAGGTCGCCCGGCTGTGCGGCGAACTGCGCAAGGGCTCACCGCAGGGGCTGGCAGAAAGTAAGCGGCTGGTGAATGCGTCCCTCGTCGCCGAATTCGATCGCACCGCCGATGAGCTGGCCAAACGCTCCGGCAGTTTCTTCGGCACGCCCGAGGTGATCGAGGGGATGACGGCCTTCTTCCAGCGCCGCCCACCCAGCTGGGCAGAATGAACCGATCATGACCGCATCGCACGAACCCAAGCAGGACCGCAGCCGGGCCACCCGACAGCGATTGCTCGAGGCCACCATCGACTGTCTGGCCGATATGGGCTGGGCGGCGGCCACTGTCGCGGTGGTCGCCGAACGGGCCGGGGTCTCGCGCGGGGCGGCTCAGCATCATTTTCCCACCCGGGAGGATCTGATCACCGCCGCCCTCGAGTACATGTTCGACGCCCGGATGGCCCAGTCCAAGGCCGAGGCGGCGGCCGTGACCGGAGTGGCGCAGGGTGTCGGCCGCACCGAGGCGGTGGTGGCGCAGCTGGTCGAGTCCTATACGACTCCGCTGTTCAAGGCCGCGCTGCAGGTGTGGACCCACGCCGCGGCCGATCCGGTGTTGCGTGAACGCATCGTGCCGCTCGAGGCACACTTCGGCCGGGTCTCCCATCGCCTGGCCGTCGAGGCGCTCGGCGTCGACGACTCCGACCCGGTCGCCCATCACCTGGTGCAGGCCACCCTCGACATGGCCCGCGGCCTGGGGCTGGCCGACGTCCTGACCGACGACTCGGTCCGCCGCAAGCAGATCGTGCACCAGTGGGCGGTGACCCTGCACATGGGGCTGCACACGCCGCACTGACATCACGCCCGCTGGTGGGAACAGCGCTGATGAGAAGGGTGCTGGGCTGCGCTAGCGTGATCGGGCACATGCATCACATATCGAGCGAGGGGAATCGATCATGGATTCGGGTTCTGCGGCAGCTCTGGAAGGTATCCGGCAGGGATATCTCAACGGCGATCCGGTGGCGACCGCGCTGTTCATCCCACTGTTCTTCATCGCCGGAATCTTCGGCCTCATCCAGGGGCGGCCTTTCTGAGACCGCGAATGTGAGCACCCGATTTGGTGCCGTCGCCCGCGACCGATAAGCTGACCGGGCTCCGGTTGCCGGAGCGCAGTTCTCGGCCCCGTCGTCTAGCGGCCTAGGACGCCGCCCTCTCAAGGCGGTAGCGCGGGTTCAAATCCCGTCGGGGCTACAACACACAATGCCCGCCCTCTTCAGGGCGGGCATTGTCGTTTCGGTCACCGCGTTTCCGCCGAGGCCGGTGCCGTCGCGATGTCCTCGACGCCGCTGCCGGCGACCGCGTTGCGAAAGACCCAGCGCAACCCCACGAATCGGGTCAGTGTGGCCACCAGATTCGCGACCACCAGAACGAGCAGTTCCACGTGCACGGACGCGTCCGGCGCCCACCGGTGCAGCGCGAACAGCGAACCACTGGTCACCAGCCAGGCGAAGGCGAAGATCAGCAAGCCCTGGAAGTGGTGGGAGACCGCGTTGCCCGAACCGCGCACGCCGAAGGTGAAGGCGCGGTTCGCCGCGGTGTTGGCGACCGCGGTGATCAGCAGGGCGGCGAAGTTCGCGGGTTGGGCGCCGACCACCGACTGCAACATCACATACAGGAGCATGTAGGCCAGCGTGGAGAGCACGCCGATGATGCCGAAGCGCACCAGCTGCCCGACCATGCCCAGCGGCACCCCGTCCACCAGTGGTTCCCGCCCGATTGCGGCGCGCAGGTCGTTGATCGGCAGGGCGCCGGTGGCCAGCCCGCGGCCCACCCGCCACACGCCGAGCAGATCCTTGCGGGCGGTGTCGATGATGTCCACGCGGCTGTCCGGATCGTCGATCCAGTCCACCGGAACCTCGTGGATGCGCAGTCCGGCGCGTTCGGCGATCACCAGCAGTTCGGTGTCGAAGAACCATTCCCCGTCCTGGACCAGCGGCAGGATCCGGCGCGCCACATCGGTGCGCATCGCCTTGAATCCGCACTGGGCGTCGGAGAACCGGGCCTGCAGCGAGGCTCGCAGGATCAGGTTGTAGCAGCGGGAGATGATCTCGCGTTTGGGGCCGCGCACCACGCGCGAGGACTTCGCCAGCCGGGTGCCGATCGCCAGATCGGAATGTCCGGAGACCAGCGGGGCCACCAGCGGCAGCAGGGCGTTGAGGTCGGTGGACAGGTCGACGTCCATATACGCGACGACCTGTGCGTCGGAGGCCTCCCACACCGCACGCAGCGCGCGTCCGCGGCCCTTGCGGTCGAGGTGGACGACCTCGACCTCGGGCAGCTCGGCGGCGAGTTCGTGCGCCACGGCGAGGGTGGAGTCGGTGGATGCGTTGTCCGCCACCGTAATTCGGGTAGAGAACGGAAAACCGTCACGCAGGAATGCGTGCAGCCGGCGGACACATCCGGCCAGATCGCGCTCCTCGTTGTACACAGGGATCACGACCTCGAGCACCGGTGTGCGCGTCGAGTCGGAGGTGGTGGCCGCCTGGAACGCCATCGCTGTCTCGGTCATGATCCCAATTTCGGGTATCAGCCTTGGGCAGCGCTGCGCCCGACCTGTGAGCTTCCTGGGAGCGCCCGCGAGGTCAGACCGGGTCGCCGAGCTCCAGGACGACCAGCGGAACCGGGCGCTGCGACCGAGCCTGGAAATCGGCGAGCAGCGGATTGTTCGCCAGCACCCACGCGGCGAATTCGTCGTATTCCGCGCCCTCGAGCGCGCGCCCCCGGGCGGCGTAGGTCTGCCCGCCCAGTTCGACCGTGACCTGCGGATTCGCCTTGATGTTGTGATACCAAGCCGGGTACTTGTCCTCGATGAACGAACTCAGATAAGGGATGTCGCCCCGGTACAGCACCCCCAGCGGCACCACATGCTGCTTGCCGCTGCGAGCGCCCGTGGTGGTGAGCAACAGCAGCGTGGCGTCGGCATAGGAGCCGCCTACCTTGCCGCCGTTGGCCCGGAACTCGTCGATCACCGGACGGTTCCAGTCCTTGATATCGCCCTCGCTGAAGGCTTGATTCCAGGGTGCGTCCGGATCGTCGTAGGAGCTGATGTCGCGCTGGGTGGCCGCCTCGGGTTCGCTCATACCGGCAGTATGCCCGAGGGGTCCGACAGATCGGCCCGCCCGGGAAAACCGTTGTGCCGATTCAGCTTCCGCGCAAACGCCACAGCGGCGACACCGGTCCGTGCCCGGCGCCGAGATCGTAGGACGCCTCCAAGCAGCGCGTGGTCCATTCCTTGGCGAAGGCCACCGCCTCGGGCACCGGGTAGCCGTGTGCCAGGGCGCAGGCGGAGGCGGCGGCCAGGGTGTCGCCGCCGCCGTGATCGTTGCCGGTCGTGATGCGGGGTGCGGTGAGTTCGTGGAAGCGGTCGCCGTCGAACAGCAGATCGGTGCTGAATTCGGAGGAGCGCAGATGACCGCCCTTGACGACGGCCCAGCGCGGGCCGAGTGCGATCAGCGCCTCGGCGGCCTTGCGGGCGCTGCGGTCGTCGGTTACGGCGATGCCGGTGAGCAGCCGTACCTCGTCCAGATTCGGGGTCACCAGCGTGGCGCGCGGAATGAGAACCGAGCGCAGTGCGTCCAGGGCTTCCGCGTGCAGCAGCGGGTCGCCGTGCATCGAGGCCGCCACCGGGTCGACCACCAACGGCACTGTGCCGTCGCGTCCGATACCGACCTCCTCGCAGACCTGGGCCACCGCCTCGATGATCGCGGTCGAGGCCAGCATGCCGGTCTTGGCCGCCGCGACCCCGATATCGCCGGTCACCACCCGCACCTGATCGGCGACGGTCTGCGGTGGAATCTCGTGGAAACCGCTGACCCCGACCGAGTTCTGCACGGTCACCGCGGCCACCGCCACGCAGGCATGGACGCCGAGCAGTGCCATGGTCCGCGAATCGGCCTGAATTCCGGCCCCTCCCCCGGAGTCGGTTCCGGCGATCGTCAGCACCCGGACCGGCGTAGTACCCGGTTCCGGCAACGGCAGCAGTTTCACGAGACAGACCCTACGACGCACCGGCCCGCGACCGCAGCGTGGTCGTCCACGCGGCCGTGCCGATCGCGCGTTCCGCCGATACGGGAGTCCGGACGCGTACGGTCGAGCCAACAGGATCATTCGGATCCTGCCAACCAAAGGACCCTCATGTCCGATAAATCTCCGCGCAGCACCATGTCCAAGAAGTCCGGCAAGTCGCTGAAGGAGAAGCGAGCGGAGAAGAAGACCAAAAGCGTTACCCCCTCGGGTGTCGAGACCACCGTCGAGGGGAAGAAGCAGCGATAGGGCGCCCCGGCTGAGCAGTCGGCACGACTGCTCAGCCGCCGGGGGATTCACCGGACCCGGGCGAAGAACGTCCGGATGTCGCCGACCAGCACCTCCGGCGCCTCGTGCGCGGCATAGTGTCCGGCCGCGTCGTTGGGTCCGCCGGTCACCGATCCCACGTCGTAGGAATTCCAGCTGACGATGTTCTCGTGGTCGCGCTCGGCGAACCGGCGGATCGATCGGAAATCCCCCGCGAACATGGCCAGCGCGGTCGGGGTGGTGGTCGGTCCGGACGGACGCTCGGTGGCGTGGGCGTTCTCGTAGTAGAACCGGATCGAGGAGGCCGCGGTGCCGGTGAGCCAGTACAGCGCGATATTGCCGATCACGAATTCCGGATCGAGACCTTCGCCGAAAAGCTGTGCGTTCCAGCCCAGCAGCCCGAGCGGAGAGTCGCTCAACGCGTAGGCCAGCGTCTGCGGCTGCTGGCTGCACAGAATGTTGAACGCCATCTTGTTGTCCTGGAACCACTGCAGGTGCGCGAGCGCCCCCAGATCCTCTTCGGACAGTCCGTCGAATTCGGCCGGGTCGCCGGAGGGGAAGGAGAACAACTGCGTCACGTGGACGCCCACCACGCGATCGCCGGCCAGCCGGCCGATCTCCGGGGAGATCATCGACCCGCCGTCGTTGCCGATCGCGCCGAAGCGCTCGTAACCGAGCCGATCCATCAACTCGACCCAGGCGCGCGCGGTGCGCTGGGTGTCCCAGCCGGTGCTGCGGGTCGGGCCGGAGAACCCGAAGCCCGGCAGTGACGGCAGGACCACGTGGAAGGCCGGATGGTCGGGGGATTCCGGTTCGGTCAGCGCCTCGATCACGTCCAGGTACTCCAGCACCGATCCGGGCCAGCCATGGGTGAGGATGACCGGCAGCGCATCCGGCCGCGACGAGCGGACGTGCAGGAAGTGAATATCCTCGCCGTCGATCTCCGTGCGGAACTGCGGATGCGCATTCAGTCGCGCTTCCGTTGCGCGCCAATCGAAGTCGTTCAACCAGTACTTCGCCAGCGCGCGCACCCGATCGCCCGGCACGCCGTAGGCGTCGCCGACGCCGGGCAGTTCGTCCG
This sequence comes from Nocardia sp. MDA0666, assembly GCF_003023875.1. NCBI lineage: Bacteria > Bacillati > Actinomycetota > Actinomycetes > Mycobacteriales > Nocardiaceae > Nocardia > Nocardia sp. MDA0666. The sequence goes on along the minus strand of NZ_PYHT01000030.1, from coordinate 46,849 downwards.
GCCACAGTGCCCGGCGCAGCCGATCGGCGAGGTCGTCGAGGCGGTCCTGCGGGATGTCGATGTGGAACGGGCGGATGGTCATGATCGTCTCCCTTTTTGGAACGGAATGCTTCGTTCTGTCAGAACAGTATCAGAACGGATCATTCCGTTTCAAGTGTTAGGCTGAAACCATGCCGAAATCAGCCGACGCCCCAGCTCACCAGGCGCTTCCCGGTCGCAAGGCGCAGGCCGCGCGCAACGACGGGATCATCCTCGACGCCGCTCGCGCGGTTTTCCTCGCCGATGCGACCGCCCCGATCTCGGCCGTCGCCGAGCGGGCCGGAGTGGGGATCAGCGCGCTGTATCGCCGCTATCCGAGTAAGGAGGCACTGCTGCGCACCCTCTGCTACCAGGGTCTGTGCCGCTACAACGCCGAGGCCGAGGCCGCGCTGGAGTCGGCGGCCGACGCCGACGTGCTCGCCGAATTCCTGCGCCGGGTGGTCGACGCCGATGTGCATTCGCTGACCGTGCGACTGGCCGGCACGTTCACCCCGGACGAATCGTTCGCGCCTCAGGTGCAACGCTCGGCGGAGCTGAACGAGGAAATACTGCGCCGGGCACAGGTTTCCGGCGCTGTGCGCGACGGAGTGACGATCGCCGATCTCAGCCTCGTTCTGGAGGCCTGCGCCGCGATCATCCTCCCCGATGCCACTCGAACCGCACAGTTGCGCCACCGCATACTCGCTCTGCTGCTCGACGGACTGCGCACCACCGGCGAACTTCCCGGCCCCGCACCACAACCCGACGATTTCGTTGCCCGCTGGCAGCCCCGGAAGTAGCAGCGAAACCGCGGCGGGTGCCGAGGGAGAGGCCTGGGTAGCCGCCGGGATCACCGGTCGGCCGAAGCGCGGCCGACCCAGGCGGTAAGTGCGGTCTTCAGTCCGTCGGTAGTGGAATTGCCTGCGGCCCAAGCGATATACCCGTCCGGTCGAATGAGCGTGTACACGGGCGCCGGAACCGGGCCGAATCCGGGGACGATCCATTCGGTGGCCGGATCGGTCGCGCATACGATGTCGACCCGGTCCTTCCACTCGCTGATATCGGGAATCTCGGCCGCGTTGCGCACCAGCAGAATCGGACGTCCCGAACGCATCAGCTCGTGCACGCGGGTGGGCCCGTCGGCGGTCGCGAGATCGGCATCCGGTACGCGCCGGCCGCACAGCGGGTGCTCGTTCCCGCAGTCGTAGCGGATGTCCAGGGCGGTGATCATGAGCCCGAGGCGGTGGCGCACCTCGTCGATGTCGAGAAGATCGGACATGCTGGCGCGCAACGCGTCCACATGCGCACCGGGCCGTGACAGCGCCGTCTGAGCGCGCGTGTTCCGCAGTACGCGCGCGGCGATCGGATGGCGTTCGGATTCGTAAGTGTCCAGCAGTGCGTCGGAGGCGTTGCCGCGCAGCACGGCCGCGATCTTCCAGCCCAGATTGACCGCATCCTGCAACCCCAGATTCTGGCCCTGGCCACCGGCCGGGAAATGGATGTGCGCTGCGTCGCCCGCCAGGAACACCCGGCCGACGCGGTAGCGGCCGGCCTGCCGGGCGGCATCGCCGTAGTGGGTGACCCACCGCGGGCTGTGCATGCCGAAATCGGTGCCCGCGAGTTCGGTGAACGCGCTGCGGAATTCGTCGAAGGTCAAGGCGTTGCCGCGCTCGCGCACCCGGTCGTGGCACTGGGCGATCAACCGGTACCACCCGGGCTCGAACTGGATCACCGAATAGTCGCCGGTCGCACCGCGGGCCCCGAAGAACAGCTCGGCGGGGGGAGCGGCGAGTTCGACGTCGGCGATCATGCCCGTCACCGTCGCGTCCGTGCCGTCGAAGCCGATGCCCGCGAGCTTGCGCACCGAACTGCGCCCGCCGTCGCAGCCGACCAGGTAGGCCGCGCGGATCCGGCGCGGACGGCTCCCGCCGACCTCGACCTCGACCCCGGAATCGTCCTGGCGGAATCCGGTGACGGGCGAATCCCATTGCACGGGCGCGCCGGCCGCCGTCGCGTCGCGGTCCAATTCGCGCTCGATCACCGACTGCAACACCGCGAGGGTGTACGGGAAGCGGGTGTGGAAATCGCCGAAGTCGAGCGGGAGTCCGCCGAAGTGGCCCCGCGGCAGTGTGCGCCCCTGTCGCAGCAGGTCGTCGAGCAGCCCGCGCTGGTCGAGGATCTCCATGGTGCGCGCGTGGATACCTCCGGCCCGGGATTCGCCGGTGCGCGCCGGCAGCGCGTCCAGCACTTCCACCGCGACCCCGGCCAGTCGCAATTCGTACGCCAGCATCAGCCCGGTAGGACCGCCACCTGCGACGACTACATCCGTTGTATGCACAACCCACTCCTTAACATTGTTAAACCCTTAACGCTGTTAAGGACACCAGAACATTGTTAAGCTGTCAAGCAATCGACTGGAGGTGCGATGAAACTCGACGCCAACGCCATCGGCGCGGCCGCGCTGGAGCTGCTGGACGAGACCGGGCTCGACGGACTGACCATGCGCAAGGTGGCGTCGGCGCTCGATGTGCAGGCGCCGGCGCTCTACTGGCATGTCAAGAACAAGCAGGAACTGCTCGATGTGATGGCGCGCGCGGTCTTCGCCGCCGCGGTCGACCGCGTGGAGGGGCCGCGCCGGGGCGAGACCTGGCAGGACTGGATCGCCGAACTGGCCGGGCGCCTGCGCAGTTCGATGCTGCGGCATCGCGACGGCGGCAGACTGCTCGCCGGTACCTACGTCAGCGACGAATCCATGTGGCGCACCATGGAATTGACCCTACGCACACTGGAGGACGCGGGGTTTTCCGCGGACGAGGCGGGGTGGGTCTTCCCGATCGTCCTGCACTACACGGTCGGATTCGTGATCGAGGAGCAGGCGCGCACCGGTGCGGATTACGGCGCCGACAACCCCTATTCGCATATCGACCAGGCGGTCGACCGCGATCGTTATCCGCGCACGGCGAATCTGGTCACGAAGCTGTCCGCCATGGATCCGAACGACGAATTCGACCACGGCGTCCGCGTGATCCTCACCGGCATCCGGACGCTCGCGAACATCGAGCGATGAGCTGACGTCCGCGGGCCGGCGGCGCATCTGCGGCGCCGACGCGCACCCTGGCGGCGGGCAAGCGTCGGCGCACGCAGCGCAACGGCAGTGCCGTTACGGTACAACAGCTTTCGCTGTCACGACACGACGGGCAGGTAGACCTTTCCGCCGGCCTCGGCGAATTCGGCCGACTTCTCGGCCATACCGGCCTCGATGGCCTCCACGTCGGTGAGCCCCTGCTTCTCCGCGTACTCGCGCACATCGGCGGAGATGCGCATCGAACAGAACTTCGGACCGCACATCGAGCAGAAGTGGGCCGTCTTGGCGGGTTCGGCGGGCAGCGTCTCGTCGTGGTACTCCCGCGCGGTGTCGGGATCCAGCGACAGCGCGAACTGGTCGTGCCAGCGGAATTCGAAGCGCGCCTTGGACAGTGCGTCGTCGCGTTCCTGTGCCCGCGGATGCCCCTTGGCGAGATCGGCCGAATGCGCGGCGATCTTGTAGGTGATGACGCCGGTCTTCACATCGTCGCGATTGGGCAGCCCCAGATGTTCCTTCGGGGTGACGTAGCAGAGCATCGCGGTGCCGGCCTGCGCGATGATCGCCGCGCCGATCGCCGAGGTGATGTGGTCGTAGGCCGGGGCGATATCGGTGGCGAGCGGGCCCAGCGTGTAGAACGGCGCCTCCTCGCACAGCTCCTCCTCGAGCCGCACGTTCTCCACGATCTTGTGCATCGGAACGTGGCCCGGGCCCTCGATCATCACCTGCACGCCATGCGATTTCGCGATCTTGGTCAGCTCGCCGAGCGTGCGCAGTTCGGCGAACTGCGCCTCGTCGTTGGCATCGGCGATGGAACCGGGCCGCAACCCGTCGCCGAGCGAGAAGGTGATGTCGTATTTCGCCAGGATCTCGCACAGTTCCGCGAAGTTGGTGTACAGGAACGATTCCTGGTGGTGGGCCAGACACCATGCCGCCATGATCGAACCGCCGCGCGAGACGATGCCGGTGACGCGCTTGGCGGTCAGCGGAACGTACCGCAGCAGCACCCCCGCGTGCACGGTCATGTAGTCCACGCCCTGCTCGGCCTGCTCGATCACGGTGTCGCGATAGATCTCCCAGGTCAGCTGGGTCGGATCGCCGTTCACCTTCTCCAGTGCCTGGTAGATCGGCACGGTGCCGACCGGTACCGGCGAATTCCGCAGGATCCATTCGCGGGTCTCGTGGATGTTCTTACCGGTGGACAGGTCCATGATGGTGTCGGCGCCCCAGCGGGTGGCCCACACCATCTTCTCCACCTCTTCGGCGATCGAGGAGGTGACCGCGGAATTGCCGATATTGGCGTTGATCTTCACCGCGAACTTCTTGCCGATGATCATCGGCTCGCATTCGGGGTGGTTGTGGTTGGCGGGGATCACGGCCCGGCCGGCGGCCACCTCGTCGCGAACCAATTCCGGCGAAACACCTTCGCGCGCAGCGATATACCGCATCTCGGCGGTGATCGCCCCGGCTCTGGCCCAGGCCAGCTGAGTACGTGGTCCCGGCACGTCCGGCTGGGCCCAGCCGGCGCGGAGCTTCGGCAGTCCGGCCTCCAGGTCGATCGTGGCCGAATCGTCGGTGTACGGGCCGGAGGTGTCGTAGACGTCGAAGTGTTCGCCGTTGGTCAGGTTGATCCGGCGGACCGGGATGCGCAACGTCGTCCCGTCGGTGTCGATCTGCTCGTAGTGCTTTGCGCTGCCCGCGATGGGGCCCGTGGTGACATGGTTCGACGACATGTGAGCTCAATCCTCCCTACGCCGGCATTACCCGGTCAGGTTCGTACGGTCGACGGCCCTGAACCGCCCGAATGGGCTAGCCGTCCTCTCAGCCCGCTGGTGCGAGCCCCCGTTGGCACGATGTGGTACCCGGCCGAGGGTACCGCGCGACCGTGGGGCGCGTCACTGCCCCTGCGATCGGACCCTGGATCGGACTCGGTGATTCGACCGGCCGCATCACGCCGAATACAGGGCGTCGATCTCGTCGGCGAAGTCGCGCAGCACCACGTTGCGCTTGAGTTTGAGCGAGGGGGTGAGATAGCCGTTGGCCTCGGTGAATTCGGTGCGCAGCAGCCTGAACTTGCGGACCGCCTCGGCTCGGGATACGGCCGCGTTGCCGTCGTCGACGGCGGCCTGGATCGCGTCCAGCAGCTCCGGGTCGGAGCTGAGGTCGGCGAGGGTGGCCTCGGAGGATTTGCCGTGCAACTGCTTCCAGATCGGGAAGTGCTCGCTGTCGACGGTCACCAGACAGGTGACGAAAGGTCTGGCGTCGCCGACGACCACGACTTCCCCGATGATGGCGTGGGCTCGAATGCGGTCTTCGATCACCGCCGGGGCGACGTTCTTGCCGCCGGCGGTGACGATGAGTTCTTTCTTGCGGCCGGTGATGGTGAGGTAGCCCTCGTCGTCGAGTGAGCCGATGTCGCCGGTGGCGAACCAGTCGTCGCGGAAGGTGTGTGCGGTGGCCACGGGGTTGTTCCAATAGCCGGGGAACATCTGGGGGCCCCGCAGCAGGATTTCGCCGTCGTCGTCGATGCGAACCGTGGTGCCCGGCACCGGCTGGCCGACGGTTCCGATCTTCGGCCGGTCGTCGGGATTGAAGGTGGCGATTCCGGAGGTTTCGGTCAGTCCGTAACCCTCCAGCACCGTGAAACCGACGCCGCGGAAGAAGTGCCCCAGCCGTTCGCCGAGTGGCGCACCACCGGAGAGGGCGTGCGTGGCCCGGCCACCGAGCGCGGCTCGCAGCTTGCGGTACACCAGACGGTCGAACAGCTGATGGCGTAAGCGCAGCCCCAGCGGGATGTGGTCGTTGTCCAGGGCGCGGCTGTAGGCGATCGCCGTATCGGCCGCGAGGTCGAAGATCCGGCCCCGGTGCGTCAACTGCGCCTGCGTGCGTGCCGCGTTGAAGACCTTCTCGAAAACCCTCGGTACGCCGAGGATCAACGTCGGCCGGAAGGTTCCCAGCTCTTCGGTGATGTTCTTGACGTCGCCGACATGACCGATCTTGATCGGTACGAGCGCGGCGGCCACCTCGACGATCCGCCCGAACACATGGGCCAGCGGCAGAAACAGCAGGACCGACGACTCTCCCGTGCGGAACAGCTGCGGCAGGCGTGCGGTCGCATTGCTCAGTTCGCCGAGGAAGTTGCCGTGGGTGATCCGGCATCCTTTGGGCCGGCCGGTGGTGCCGGACGTGTAGACGACGGTCGCGAGAGAGTCCGTTGCGATCGCGGACCGCCGTTCGTCCAGTGCCGCGTCGGTGACCTCGGCGCCGGTGCGCGCGAGGGTGGCGACCGCGTCCGCCTCGATCTCCCAGATGTGCGCGAGATCGGGCACCTGCTCTTGCACCTTGCCCACGACGGCCGTGTGCGCGGCGGTTTCCGTGATCACCGCGACGGCTCCCGAATCGGAGAGTATCCATTGCACCTGTTCGGCGGAGGACGTCTCGTACACCGGAACGGTGACGGCCGCGGCACACCAGATGGCGAAATCGAGCAGTGTCCACTCGTACCGGGTGCGGGACATGATCGCCACTCGGTCGCCGGGTTCGATACCGGTGGCGATCAGGCCTTTGGCCGCCGCTCGCACCTCGGCGAGGAATTCGACCGCGGTCAGATCCTCCCATCGGGAGTCGCGTTTTCGAGCGATGACCGCGACGTCGGGATACTGTTCGGCGTTGCGGTGAACGAGGTCGCCGAGTGTGGTGCCGGGGGGAACTTCGTGCAGGGCCGGCAGGCTGTATTCGCGCATAGCTGCTCCTCACAAGCCACGCTGCCGATGATGTTCACCGCACTGAACGGGATGGGAAAGCCGCGTTCTGCGTGCTGTGATCCCTATCACATTATAGTCTCGTCGAGGCGGTGCACACCGCCGATCAGCGGCGAGCGGGCAGGATCTCGCCGCTGACCTCGCCCAACGCAATACGCGCGCCGCCCGGGCCAGGGGCCGTCGCGGTGAGACGGACCGTATCCCCGTCGGCGAGGAACGTCCGCTCGCAGCCGCCGACGTCGACAGGGCAGGCGCCGTTGCCGGACAGTTCGATGAACGATCCGCTCTGGTCCTGCCGGGGTCCCGAGATGGTGCCGGAGGCGAACAGATCGCCGGACCGGGTGCCGGCGCCGTTGACGGTCAGATGGGCCAGCATCTGCGCCGCGGACCAGTACATCGCGCGATAGGGTGGCGCACTCACCGGGACGCCGTTCCAGTGCACTCGCACGTCGATGTCGAACCCCCAATCCTGTTGTCCCCGTAAATAGGAAAGCGGTTCGGGTGTTTGTTCCGGCACCGCGATCCGGGCGAATTCCAGCGCGGCGAGTGGAGTGATCCACGCCGCCATCGAGGTGGCGAACGATTTGCCGAGAAAGGGGCCGAGCGGCTGTCCCTCCCACGCCTGGATGTCGCGGGCCGACCAGTCGTTGACCAGCGCCACGCCGAAGACGTGATCGGCGAAGTCGTCCACCGCGATCGATGTGCCGACCTCGGAACCGACGCCGACGACGAAGCCGAGTTCCGCTTCGATGTCCAACCGCGCGGTGGGCGCGAATTCCGGTGCGCCCGACCCGGTCCGGCGCTGCCCGCACGGCCGTCGCACCGGCGTACCCGAGACCACCACGCTGCCCGCGCGCCCGTGATAACCGACCGGCAGATGACGCCAATTCGGCAGCAGCGCTTCACCGTTCGGCCGCAGAAACCCGCCGAGCCGGGTGGCGTGGTCGATACTGGCGTAGAAGTCCACGTAGTCGCCGATGGATATCGGCAACTTCAGCCGCACCGAATCCAGCGAATGAATCGCTTCCGCGGGCAGCGGACCGCGCGCGGCTTCCCGTAATCGTTCGCGCACGCTGTGCCAGTGGACCGGGCCTCGAGCGAGAAAGTCGTTCACCGTCGGTTGCGCGAAGCACGAATCATCCAGTAGCGCAGCGATATCCAGCACGTATGCGCCGAGCCGGACGCCCACGCGGAACGGCCGGCCGGGTGGTGCGAAGACTCCGTACGGCAGGTGGTCCGGTCCGAAGGGGTCGTCGTCGGCCACCGGGGGCCGCACCCTCGCGGTCACGCCCGCTCCGAACTCGGCCCGCGCCCCGACCAGGTCCACGCATAGTCCGGATCCTCGCAGGCCAGCGCGCCCTCGCCGAGACCCAGCGGGCGGAAGGTGTCGACCATCACCGCCAGTTCGTCGAAGAATTCCACGCCGATACTGCGTTCGTAGGCGCCCGGTTGTGGACCGTGCGCATATCCGCCCGGGTGCACCGAGACCGAACCCGGTCCGATACCGGAACCGCGGCGGGCTTCGTAGTTTCCGCCGCAGTAGAACAGGATCTCGTCGGAGTCGACATTGGAGTGGTAATAGGGCACCGGAATCGACAGCGGGTGATAGTCGACCTTGCGGGGAACGAAATCGCAGATCACGAAGTTGGTGCCCGCGAAGGCCTGATGCACCGGGGGTGGCTGATGGATACGACCGGTGATCGGCTCGAAATCGGCGATGTTGAACCGGTACGGGTACAGGCAGCCGTCCCAGCCCACCACGTCGAACGGGTGATCGGCGTACACCATGCGGGTGCCGAGTATTTCGGCGCCGGGCCGATGTTTCACCAGAACCTCGACCTCGGCACCGGACTCCTGCAGCGGTTCGGCCGGACCGTGCAGATCCCGCTCGCAGTACGGCGCATTCTCCAGGAACTGGCCGAATGCGGACAGATAGCGCTTCGGCGCGGTGATATGTCCGGTCGCCTCGACGATATAGCCGCGCAGCGGTTCCGGTCCGTCCGGACGCCAGCGATGCGTGGTCGCCCGCGGCAGCAGCACATGATCGCCGGCGCGCACCGGCAGCCGCCCGAAGACGGTGTCCACCACACCCGAACCGGCCTCGACGTAGACGAGTTCGTCACCGATCGCGTTGCGGTACAGGGGCGATTCGCGCAGCGCCGCCACATAGGAGATACGCACGTCGTCGTTGCCGAGGATCAGGCGGCGGCCGGTCACGACATCGGTCTGCGCGAGCACGGACTCGGGGAACAGTTCGTGCAGCCGCAGGTGCCGGTGCCGCAGCGGATGGTTCGGCACGGTCCGCGAATTCGGCGGCCGCCACGCGGAGGAGTCGACGATGGCCGGCGGCAGGCCGCGGTGATACAGCAGTGACGAGTCCCCGGTGAAGCCTTCCTCGCCCATCAGCTCCTCGTAGAGCAGCTGCCCCCGGTCGTCACGATGCTGGGTGTGCCGCTTCGGCGGTAGGGAACCCAGTTGCCGATAGAACGCCATACCGCTCTCCCGCCGGGTCGCTGGTCGAATGGACGCCGATTTCCATTTTAGCTAGCGCTATTGCCGGAGAGTGCGCAGTTTGGTCGGCAGATCTACCAGTCGAGCCGCGGTTTCGCGGCATCCGCTCAGGCCGAGCGCAGCGCGCGGTAGACCGCCGCGCCGACGAAGGCGCCCAGATCCTGCGGCGTCCACGTGTCGCCCTCGGTCACCAGTGTGCGCACCGCGCCCTCACCGGCGGATACCCACAGCTCCACCAGCGCGGGCAGTTTGCGCTCCGCGTCGACCGTTCCCCAGGCCTCCAGTGTGGGCCGCAGCCGGCGGGTGCACCGCTCGACCGCGAAACTGCGCCCGCGCCCGAACGAACTCGCCACCGCCGGATCGGGATTGCCGTGCAACAGTTTCCAGGTGTCGGGACGCTTGGAGACGGTCTCCAGCAGGGCGCGGAAGCCCTCGATGAAGACCTCTTCGTCGGCCTCGACCCGGCGCGGTGGCAGGGCGTCCATGATGCCGGCCAGCAGCAGCCCCTCCTCGCGCTGAATCAGGGCGTTGATGAGTTCGACGCGGTCGGCGAAGCAGGCGTAGACCACCGGCCGGGTCACGGTCAGGCGTTCGGCCACGGCGGCGATGGTGACGGCCGCGATGCCCTCGTCCGCCGCGATGCGCAGCGCCGCGTCCAGAACCTGCGGGCGTCGGCGTTCGGGGCCGAGATGCTGGGCCCGTTGACGCGGTCGCACCGCGGATTCCGAAGCCATGGCGAACAAGATAGCAGTGGTAGAGGCCGATTATGCCGGTCGCATCGCGCCGCTGCCGGGCAGGTGTGCGGGCGGGACGCGGCCGATCGCGGATATCGAATGCGAGCATATTCCGAGCAAATCGCCGCGAGGCGGCGCACGATTGGGAAAAGTGAATCGCGGATGGACTGGTCCGCCCGCGTAAGTTACCGCGAATTCTCTAGTCTCGGCCGGTTACGGTTGCGTAAGTGAACCCGGGTACGGCAACCTCCGACGGAGAACATCCCACGACGGCGAGGAGGCCCTGAGCGTGTCGCACTACAAGGCGAACATTCGGGATATCGAGTTCAACTTGTTCGAGGTGCTGGGGATCGGTGCGCTGCTGGACGCCGGCGCGTACGGCGATCTGGATACCGAAACCGCACGCGGAATGCTCACCGAGGTGCAGCGGTTGGCCGAGGGGCCGGTAGCCGAATCGTTCGTCGACGCCGATCGCAATCCGATCTCGTTCGATGCCACCGAGCACGAGGTCGTGGTGCCCGACCCGCTGCGCAAGACGGTCGCGGCGGTCAACGAGGCCGGCTGGTCCGGGCTGGGCATGCCCGAGGAGATGGGCGGCGTCGACGCCCCGTCGCCGCTGATCTGGGCGACTCAGGAAATGCTCGTCGCGGCGAACAATTCGGCCAGCTTCTTCAATATGGGCCCGCTCATGCACCAGGTGCTCTATCGCGAGGGCACCGAGGAACAGCGCCGGTGGGCCGAGCACGCCTGGGAGAACCGCTGGGGCGGAACGATGGTGCTCACCGAACCCGATGCCGGATCCGATGTCGGTATGGGCCGCACCAAGGCCGTCCAGCAGCCCGACGGCACCTGGCACATCGAAGGCGTGAAGCGTTTCATCTCCGGCGGTGACGTCGGCGATACCGCCGACAACATCCTCCACCTCACCCTGGCGCGGCCCGAGGGCGCCGGCCCGGGTACCAAGGGCCTGTCGCTGTTCGTGGTGCCGAAGTACCTGTTCGACTCGCAGACAATGGAATTGGGCGAGCGCAACGGCGTGCTGGTGACCAATCTCGAACACAAGATGGGCATCAAGTCCTCGCCCACCTGCGAGCTGACCTACGGCGGCGACAAGCCCGCGGTCGGTTATCTGGTCGGCGATGTGCACAACGGCATCGCGCAGATGTTCAAGGTCATCGAGAACGCGCGCATGATGGTCGGCGTGCTGTCGGCGGGAACGCTGTCCACCGGATACCTGAACGCGCTGGAGTACGCGAAGTCCCGCGTCCAGGGCGCCGACCTGACCCAGATGGCCGACAAGACCGCCCCGCGCGTCACCATCACCCACCACCCGGACGTCCGGCGCAGCCTGGCGCTGCAGAAGTCCTATGCGGAGGGCCTGCGGGCGCTGTACCTGTACACCGCGGCGTACCAGAACGACGATGTGGCACAGGCGAATTTCGGCGCCGACCCCGACACCGCCGCGCGGGTCAACGACCTGCTGCTGCCGATCGTCAAGGGCGTCGGCTCGGAACGGGCGTACGAAACCCTCACCGAGACGCTGCAGACCTTCGGTGGATCGGGATATCTGCAGGACTACCCGATCGAGCAGTACATCCGCGACGTGAAGATCGACTCGCTGTACGAGGGTACGACCGCGATCCAGGCGCAGGACTTCTTCTTCCGCAAGATCGTTCGCGACAAGGGCGTGGCATTGGCACACGTCGCCGGGCTGATCCAGCAGTTCGCCGAGAGCGAGCCCGACACCCTGAAGGCGGAGAAGACCCTGCTGGGCGCCGCGCTCGCGGATGTGCAGGCGATGGCGACCGCGCTCACCGGTTATCTGGTGGCCGCCGCGCAGACGCCGGAGGAGATCTACAAGGTCGGCCTGGGTTCGGTGCGTTTCCTGCATGCCGTGGGCGATCTCGTCATCGGCTGGCGGCTGCTCGCGCAGGCCCAGGTCGCGCAGGCCGCGCTGGCCGGTCAGCCGTCGGAGAAGGATCGGCTGTTCTACACCGGAAAGATCGGTGTCGCATCGTGGTTCGCCAAGAACCAGCTGCCGCTGCTGAGCGGTGTGCGGGCCGTGGTGGAGAACCTCGACACCGACATCATGCAGATGGAGGAGGGCGCCTTCTAGGCCGAAGAGCTCTCACCGCGCACACGGCCGGCCGGGAAATCCCGGCCGGCCGTGGCATATTCGTGTCCGACTTGCCCGCGTGTGGTACCCGAATGCGGGTACAACTGTCGGCATGGTGTTCCCGATGGCCTTCGGCTGGATCCAGGCATTGCTGGCGGTGCTCTTCGTCGTCGCGATCGCGATGCTGGTCACGGCCGTGCTCCGCGCTCGGAAAGCGGGCTGGCGCAGGCATATCGGGCGCGGCGCGAGCGGGCTCGTCGTGTTACTGGTGGCGGTCGTCCTGCTGTGGGCGGTGACGCTGCTGCAGACCTACCTCGGGCTGACCGGAGAGGTGAAGGCCGCGCACGTCGTCGTGAAAAGCGTTGCGGGCAGCGACCATACCCTCGATGTGGAGCTGACGCTCTACGGCGACGGTCATCACGACGAGACCCGTCAGACCTATCGGATCGAGGGCGATCTGTGGGCGCTACAGGCCGATATCGTGGAATTGGAGCCGTGGGTCAACGCGCTCGGCTTCCATTCCGGCTACAAGGTGACCCGGCTCTACGGGCAGCGCCTCGACGGCACCGCGGTGAGTCAGCACCAGACCATGCTCAACGGCGGCGACGGTGACTTCTTCACCGATATGCGCGATCACAGCTGGTACACCGAACCGTTCATCCGCTCGGCATACGGCAACGCGGTGATCGCGATGCCCGGCAGCTACGACGTCTACATCTCCCACGACGCCATCAAGACCCGGCAGAGCTGACCCCCGGCGCCGGCTGCCGCTCCGAGAATTCGACCACCACGGGTGCGTGATCGCTGGCGCCCTTCCCTTTTCGCTCCTCACGGTCGACGCCGGCGTCGACGGCGCGGGCGCTCAGCGCGGGTGAGGCGAGGACGAAATCGATGCGCATACCCTCCTTGCGCGGAAAGCGCAGCTGGGTGTAGTCCCAGTAGGTGTAGACACCCGGGCCGGGCGCGAACGGGCGCATCACATCGGTGAATCCCGCCGCCACGACGGCATCGAACGCGGCGCGCTCCGGCGCCGAGGTGTGCGTCTTGTGCGCGAAGAATTCCGGCGACCACACGTCGTCGTCGGTGGGGGCGATATTCCAGTCGCCGCACAGTGCGATCTGCGCCGACGGATCGGCCCGCAGCCACGCTTCCCCGGAATCACGTAGAGCCGCAAGCCATTCCAGCTTGTAGGTGTAGTGCGGATCGGTCAGCGTGCGCCCGTTGGGTACGTACAGGCTCCACACCCGGACGCCACCGCAGGTGGCGCCGATCGCCCGGGCCTCCACCACCGGCGCGCTCAGCAGCGAGGCCTCGGCGTCCTTGTCGAATCCGGGCTGGCCCGGGAAGGTGACCTCGACGTCGTCGATGCCCACCCGGGAGGCGATCGCCACCCCGTTCCACTGACTGAAGCCGGTGTGCACGATCTCGTAGCCGGCCTCTTCGAACCGCTCGGCCGGGAACTGGTCGTCGCGGCATTTGGTTTCCTGGATGGCCAGCACATCGATATCCGCGCGGTCCAGCCACGACACCACCCGATCCACGCGAGATCGAATCGAATTCACATTCCAGGTGGCCAACCGCATGAAGCGAGATTAGTCGCCCGATTCACTCCCGCCGGTGGCGGCCCGCGTCGGGGTCGGGGGCGGCGTAGCGGTAGTTGTGGTGGTCCACGAAGCCCATCTCCCGGTACATCGCGAGGGCGGCGGCGTTGTCCGCCTCCACCTGGACGTAGGCGTGGGTGGCGCCGCGTTTGTAGCCCCAATTGATCAGCTCGGCGCAGACGAGGGTGCCCAGGCCGTGGCGGCGGTGTGGTGCGGCGACCGCGAGGCAGCTCAGCCCGATCCAGCGGCGGCCGTCGGGGGCGGTGGTGAGGGCGCCGCGGCCGATCGCCAGCGGGGTCGGCAGGCCCAACGCGGCGAAACCGAGTTCACCGTCGCGGACCGCGGTGAGCACGCCGGTGTCCGGCAGCGGCGCGGCCACGTCGACGGTGTCCTCGCCGCGGTGCCGGTGCAATTCCAGCCACGCCGGATGCGGGCCCTCGTCGATGCGGACCATCGACGGCCCCTGCGGCAGGACGAACGTGGAGATATCGATGCCGAGCACCATCGTCTCGCCCCAGGTGAGCCAGCCCGGCGGCACCGGTGCCAGGCGATCGGGGAGCCGAAGTTGCAGCGGCAGGCCGTGTTCGGTGTACCACTCGCCGATGCGGTGCAGCGTACGCATGTCGAGGGCGGCGTTGTGCCCCGATTCACCCAGCGGCACAGCGGAATTCGCGCGATGGGTGTACCCGTTGCCGATGCTGCACAGCCAGCCGTCGAACCAGGCCTGTTCGAGTCCGGGCCAGCCGTCGATGGCCGCCGCTTCCAGCGCGCGGATGTCACCGATCCGAATCGGCCGCGGGCCCAGTGCTTTCACCGCCACCACCCGATCGGTGGCGACGGTCACCACGGTGCCGTCGGCGGTGCGGACCTGCACCGGATCCGGTGCCACGAGCTCGCCGATCACATCCGTGAACTGCTGTGGATAACCCTCGGGCAGGCGGTACCGCACCACCACCCGGCGCCCGATCGGGATATCGGGACGGTCAGTCGTCATGCCCGAACGGATCCGGTACCTCGCCCGGTACCCAGCTCAAACCCGGTGTGCCCCAGCCGTTGCGCTTGATCGCCTTCTTCGCGGCGCGGGCGTTGCGGCCGATCAGCACGTCCACATAGAGGAACCCGTCGAGGTGGCCGACCTCGTGCTGGAGCATGCGGGCGAAGAACCCCTCACCCTCGATCGTCACCGGCTCGCCGTGTTCATCGGTGCCGGTGACCCGCGCCCAGTCCGCGCGGCCGGTGGGGAACTGCTCGCCCGGAACGGAGAGGCAGCCCTCCTCGTCGTCGTCGGGATCGGGCATGGTTTCGGGGATCTCGGAGGTTTCCAGCACCGGATTGATCACCGCGCCGCGCCGCCGCCGCACCGAACCGTCGGGCTGCACGTCGGGGCAGTCGTAGACGAACAACCGCAGCGATTCACCGACCTGATTGGCGGCGAGCCCGACTCCGTTGGCGGCGTCGAGGGTTTCGTACATGTCCGCGATCAGGCCGGCGAGTTCGGCCGGCGACTGCGACACCTGCGCTGTCGGGTTGTGCAGAACCGGATCGCCGACGATGCGGATCGGGAGAATCGCCATGGTGGCACACTTTACGCGGCGCCGCGTGTGCGGCCCGACACGCCGTACGACGCCTCGGTGAAGGGGTGTGCCGCGTGGTTGAATGACGACGACTGTCGTCCGTTGTTGATTCGGCGAGGGAGCGATATGGACAGCGCAGCGGCCCGGAATCTATCCGCAAGCGAGGACAGCTCCGCGAGCGGAGAGATCGCGGCAGCGGTCGGGGCAGCCCCCGAGGGTGGCGTGGTCGACGGTCTCACCCGCCGCGAACTGGAAATCCTCGATTTCGAGCGCAAGTGGTGGAAGTACGCGGGCGCCAAGGAAGAAGCCATCCGGGATCTGTTCGCGATGTCGGCCACCCGCTACTACCAGGTCCTCAACGCCGTCGTCGACAAGCCCGAGGCGCTGGCCGTCGATCCGATGCTGGTGAAACGGCTGCGCCGGTTGCGGGCCAGCCGGCAGAAATCGCGGGCGGCGCGGCGGCTGGGCTTCCAGGTCTGACCGGCGGATGTCCGATGCGCGCGCTCGCTCATCCCTGCGACTAGGGTCGACACCGTGAGCAACCCGAATCCGCCCACCGGTGGACCGCCGCTGCGAGCACTCGCGATGGTGCTGATCGCGCTGGCCATCGTCTTCGCGGGCCTCGGCGCGATGTCGCTGTCGAATTCGACGTCCGATTCCGCTGCCGCGGAGACCTCGTCGGATACCGAGACGACGGCCGCCCCGGTCACCACCACCCGCGCTGCCGCCACGACGCCCTCGACGACGGCGGCCACGACCACCGCGGCGCCGGCGACCACGCTCACGACGACCACCGCGGCGCCGACCAGCACCGCGGCCGGTGTGGACAAGACCGTCCCGGTCCGGGTGCTGAACAACAGCACCGTCGCCGGCCTGGCCTCCAAGACCGGGAGCCAGCTCACCGCGGCGGGCTTCGACGTCACCGAGACCGGCAACTACCCCGGCGGTGTGATCGCGAAAACAACTGTCTACTACGGAAATTCCCCGCACGAACGGGAGACGGCCCAGGCGATCGCGAATGAGCTGGGCGTATCGGCCGAGCCGCGTTTCGCCGGAATCGCGGACTCGCCGCCGGGCATCATCGTCATCGTCACGGGTAACTAGGACCCAACCGAGCCCCACCAGTGCGGTGCACAACGGCTCTGGCATCATCTTGTCCGGTAAGGAATCTGTTCAACCAGCACTACTCGTAAACTCGGTACTCGTAAAGGAGTTCTCCGATGGCCCCCTCCGCAACCCGTCGCCCCTCCTGGCGGACTGTGACACCGATGCTGGCGATCGCGGCTTTCGGCCTGGTCGCCTGCAGCAACAGCCAGGAGTCGAGCGACGTCAAGGGGACCACCCCCGCGGTGTGGACCGGTAGCGCCGGTCCGGCGGAGAACTCCGGCACCGGCGCCGAGCAGAACCCGCCCTCCGGCGATTCGGTGTCGGTGCAGTTGAAGGATCCCTCGGGCGCGCAGGTCGGCACCGCCACCATCGCCAAGTCGGGCGACAAACTGCAGATCACCGTCGACGCGCACGGCCTGCAGCCGGGCTTCCACGGCCTGCACATCCACCAGAACGGCAAGTGCGAGCCGAACTCCACCGCCCCGTCCGGCGGCGCGCCGGGCAACTTCCTCTCGGCCGGTGGTCATCTCCAGGTGGGCGAGGCGAACAGCCACCCGGCCAGCGGCGATCTGACCTCGCTCGAGGTCGGCAAGGACGGCACCGCGAAGCTGGTGACCACCACCGACTCCGTGACGCTGGACCAGATCAAGGGCAAGGCGCTGATGATCCACGCCGGCGCCGACAACTTCGGCAACATCCCGAACCGCTACCTGCAGGCCAACGGTGGCGCGCCCGGGCCCGATGCCGAAACTCTGGCAACCGGCGACGCGGGCGGCCGGGTCGCCTGCGGCGTCATCGGGTAAGAGCGGATTCGTCATGGGTGGGGCTGGCTCTCGAACGGTTCCCTGGAACGGCTCGCCCCGCCCGACGCTGGGCGTCGAATGGGAGATCGCGCTCGTCGACAAACAGACGCGCAATCTCTCCAATACGGCCGCCGCGGTCTTCGACCAGGTCGGCGATCTGCGAGCGCCCAACGGCCCGCCGCACGTCACCAAGGAGCTGCTGAAGAACACGGTCGAACTCGTCAGCGGTGTTCACGACACCGTCGGCGAGGTGGTCGACGAGATGCACACCACGATGGACACCGTGCGCGCGGCCGCCGACCGGGTCGGTGTGGATCTGTTCTGCGCGGGCACCCATCCGTTCGCCCAGTGGTCGACGCAACAGCTGACCCGCTCCGAGCATTACGACGAACTGATCAGCCGCACCCAGTGGTGGGGGCGGCAGATGCTGATCTGGGGCGTGCACGTGCACGTGGGAGTCTCGCACCCGGAGAAGGTCTTTCCGATTCTCAACACGCTGCTGCTCTCCTATCCGCATCTGCTGGCGCTGTCGGCGTCCTCGCCGATGTGGGCCGGCATCGACACCGGGTACGCGAGCAATCGCGCCCTGATGTTCCAGCAGCTGCCGACCGCCGGATTGCCGTTCCAGTTCGAGAACTGGTCGCAGTTCGAGTCCTTCGTGCACGACCAGATGAAAACCGGTGTGTTCGAACAGCTCGGCGGCATGCACTGGGATATCCGCCCCGCGCCGAAGTGGGGGACCATCGAGGTCCGTGTGTGTGACGGAATCCCCAGTCGCTTCGAACTTTCCGCACTCGTCGCGCTGATCCACTGCCTGATCGTGGATCTGGATCGCCGGGTGGAGGCCGGCGAGACCATGCCCACCCTGCCGCCGTGGCATGTGCAGGAGAACAAGTGGCGCGCAGCGCGTTACGGGCTGGACGCGATCATCATCACCGACTCCGACAGCAACGAGCGGCTGGTCACCGATGATCTGATGGATCTGCTGGACCGATTGCAGCCCACCGCGAAGCTGCTGCAGTGCGAGAACGAACTCGCGCGAGTGCCCGATATCGTCGAACGCGGGGCGTCGTATCAACGGCAGCGGCGAGTGGCGGCGGCCGCGCAGGGCGATCTGGTGGCAGTGGTGGACGCGCTGGTCAAAGAACTGAACAGCTGAGTCGGCGGGCTGTGGCCCACTCAGCGGGGCGGCGCTGCGCTGAATCGTTTCGACCCGCCGCTACTCGTGCCCGACCGGTAGGAATCGGGCGACCTGCTCGTAGGCGAGGAAGTCCAGCAGCAACCGGTTCACGAGCTCGGGCTTTTCCAGGGGCAGCGCGTGCGAAGTCCCGGGAACAACGGCCAGTTGCGCATCGGTGACGGTACGGGCGAGCAGCGCGCTGTGCTCGACCCGCACCCAGTCACCGTCACCCTGCATGAACAGCGTCGGTGCGGTGATGCGAGCGATGTCGTCGAGCGGAATCTCGGGCTCCTCGCGCCACATGCGCATGATCTTGTCGTAGACGACCGGGAAGTGGTCCGGGCCGTCCGGCGACAGCGGCGCGTGCAACCCTTCGAACATGGCGCGGGTGCCGGCGTCCTCGGCGAATCCGTCCAGTGCCGCCCGCGACGACGCCCACTCACCGTCCAGCGACAGATACTGGCCGATCACAACGAGTTTGCCGACGAGCTCCGGCCGCGTGATGGCCACCAGTGCCGCCACCGCGCCCCCGTCGCTCCACCCGATCAGATGGGCGCCGCGCAACGCCATGGCATCCAGCCAGGCGGCCGTATCCTCGGCCATCGCCGCATAGGTGATCGGGCCGGGCACATCGGCGGTCCTGCCGTGTCCGCGTCGCTCGGGGACGTATACCCGATAGTGCCGGGCCAGCTCGCTCACCTGCTGTCCCCACGACTCGGCCGTCCCCAGCCCGCCGTGCAACAACACCACCGGCGCACCGTCCCCGTGCACCTCGTAGTAGGTCCGCAACCCGCCCGCGTCGATGTATTCACCCATGCGTGCAGTCTGGTCCGAAGGCGTCGCATCCGTCGCGCGGACCACTGACATGTGGCCCATATCGCGGGTTCACCGCGGCGACACCAGGTTTCGGCCGTGCAATGGCGCCGTGACGACGGGGGCGACCGGGCGGCGCTGACTATCGGTGTTCGCCGGCGCGTTGGAATTCGCGCCAGGCCTTCTGGGTTTCGGTGAGTTTCGGGCGGGGAGTCCGGTTGCGGAAGAAGTTCACCACCATCGTCACCGGAACGATGAATGCGTGAAAGAAGATCAGGTACGAGCCGCCGTCGAAGAGGAAGGCGAGGTAGAAGGCGTAGCCCAGGAAGATGCCGCCGAAGATGCCGTTGAAGGATCGTGTCGCGTTGCTCTGACCCTGCTGCACCGACGCCATGGCGATCATGACGATCCCGCTGATCGCGAGCAGAGCGACATACCAAGTGAACATGGCTCGAACTGTGGCAGCGCGGCCCTGGTAATCGCTTACGGAAAAGTTGTCGCGGCGAGCGCCCGTCGCGACAATGGCGCAGATCACATCCGTCGCCGACGTTTCCGCTGTGCGAGGGGCGGCGTTCATCACCTGTTTACGATGATCGGGTGCTGCTCGATGATCCGCGTTCCGACTTCGGTGACGCTCGCCGTGGACGGTTCCGGAAGTGGTCGCCGCACATCGGGGTCCGGGTGCTGCTCATCGCGGTCCCGGCGCTGCTGATCGTGTTGCAGATCCTGGCCGTGCGCAACAACTTCGAGGGCCCGCTGCACAGCCTCTGGGAGGACTTCGCCGGGACGCCCAAATCGGTCTCCGTACCGTGGGCGGGACTGGCCCTGGCACTGGTCGGATTGTCGTGGCGGTGGCGGTTTCTCGCCGTGGGCGCGGCGGTGATCGTCGATGCCGTCTGCGCGACGATCCGCGTGCTGCTCGGCGGTCCGCTGACCGTCGGCAACGGTGCGGTCATCGCCCTCACCGCGGTGGCGCTGATCGCCTGGCTCGGCTGGGACGGTACGCGCAAACGCAACGCCCTGCGGGCGGCGGCGCTGGGAGCGCTGCTGATCATCGCCACCAAGGTCGGTGATGTGTGGTTGCACTTCACGGTGGTGGCCGGCCCGGACGTCCGTGACCGCTATCTGGTGCTGGCCGATCACGCCTTCGGTGAACCCGCCTGGGTGATGGGCCGGGTGATCGACGCCCTGGGTCCGGTGGTCTACGGCGTATTGCACTGGGTCTACATCGAATTGCCGGTGGCCGCGATGGTGGTGGCGGTCTGGCAGTTGCGCAAGGTGGTGCGCACCGGGACATGGCCCCGGCACTTTCTGGTGCGCACCTTCCTGGTACTGGGACTGGTCGGCCCGGTGATCTACCTGATCTTCCCGGTGGTCGGGCCGATGTTCGCCTTCGGACCGGACGGCCACGGCCTGCAGGTCGGCAACTACTGGCCACATCTGGTTCCCCCCACCGACTACCACCCGAAGCCGATGCCGTTCGACCGGTATACGCCGCGCAACTGCATGCCCTCGATGCACACCGCCTGGGCGACCGCGGTTTTCCTGCACACCCGCCGCGACAACGACGGTGCCCCGGCGCCCCGCTGGGTGCGCTGGCCCGGCACGTTCTGGTTGCTCGCGACGTTGTCGGCCACTCTCGGTTTCGGCTATCACTACGGCGCCGACCTGCTGGCCGGGGCCGTGCTGGCCCTGACCGTCGAATCGGTGTTGCGCGCACCCGAGCGCGGCTGGGATCGGGCGCGCGCACTGCTGGTCGCCGCCGGATTCACGCTGCTGATCGGGTTGCTGCTCGCCTACCGGTATCTGGCGGTGTGGATGGCCGAATATCCGCTGCCCGCTGGGATCATCGCGCTCGGGTCGTTCGCTGGATTCGTGGCGGCGTTCTACCGCACCTGGTTCGCGCGCACGACCGCGGATGTGGCAGAACCGGTCGCGGCATAGGGACTCGGCGTAGGGGATTCAGTCGTCGGGCAGGTCCTCGTCGCCCATCTCGTTGATCAGCAGCAGCCCGTCGCGATGACGTTGCTCCCGATAGGCCGTCCGGCCGACCAGGTGGGCGATGGCCGGTGCGGTGACGAGGGTGAACAGGCCGACGAGCACCAACATCCAGACGTTGGGATGGCCGCGCAACTGGATCGCCGAACCGATCAGCATCAGAACCAGGCCGACGACTTGAGGTTTCGTCGCGGCGTGCATGCGCGAGAGGGTGTCGGGGAAGCGCACGATGGCGATCGCCGCGGTGGCGGCGAGGAACGCCCCGAGCAGGATGGTCGCGTACGACAACCAGATCAGCGCGGTATGGAACATGCCGCTCATTTGTCGTCCCGCACCCGGAAACGCGTGACCGCGGCCGATCCCAGGAAGCCGACCAGCGACAGCGCGACGATGCCCGGCACCACTGTGGTGTCGTCGCTGTAGGCGGCCCACACCGCCAATCCGGCCGCGGCGATGCCGACCAGCGAATCGATGCCGACGACCCGGTCCAGGGTGCCGGGACCGGCCAGCACCCGGAAGGACGTGAAAGCCGCGGCGGTCGCCAGGAGTATGCCCGCCACGATCGCGACAAAGGTCATGGATTTGCCTCCTGTGGTCTGCCTTCGAAGGCCCTGATCAGCAGGCCTTCCAACCGGCGGGTGATGTAGTAGAACTTCTCGACCGCGTCGTCGCTGCCGACATCGAGTACGTGCACCCACGCGACCCCGGCCACCCGGTCCAGCTCGAGCACCATCGTGCCGGGGATCAGATTGAGTACGTCGGCGCACAGCACCAGCACCAGATCCGAGTCGATCGCGAGCCGCACCCGCAGCACGCCCGAAACCGGCGCACCGGCGGGGCGCACCGCGAACCACGCGATCTGCAAACTGGATTCGATCGCGTAATAGGCGGTGAGCGTGACCAATTCGAGCAGCGGCAGCACCCGCAGCCCGCCGGTCACCGGAACCCGTGGCAGCGGCAGCAGCACCATGATCAGGATGCCGACCACCAGCCCGGCGAGCAGATTGGCGACGCTGGCATTACCCCACAGCGCGGTGTAGACGACGGCCAGCCAGATCAGCACGCCGATGCGAACCAGTCGATCCCGCGTCATCGGGTTCCTCCCGACTGCCACGTCTCCGGAGGGCCGAGCACGGTGCCCAGATACCGGTGCGGATCGTTGAGATCCTCGGCCGCGCGCCGGCAGATGCCCAGGATCGGCCCGGCGAACACCGTGAGCGCGAGCGCGACCACGATCAACGCCGCCGTCGGAGCCACCATCAGCCGGGGCATGCGACCGGGGTCGACGCGGTCGTCGAACAGCACATCGGTGGATTCGTCGATGAGCGCCGAGGGAGCGGCATCGGCCAGCTCACCCTCCGGGGCCTGGACGCGCGGCCGCCAGAACGCCTTGCTCCACACCCGCGCCATGACGTACAGCGTGAGCAGGCTGGTCGTCACCGCGCCGGCGATCAGCATCCAGGCCAGCACGCTCCCGTCGGCGGCTCCCGCCTGCAACAGCCGCACCTTGCCGATATATCCGGAAAACGGCGGAATACCACCGAGATTCAGCGCCGGAATACCGAACAGCAGGGCCAGCGCCGGGCTCGCCGCCAGCAAACCGCCCAACCGGCTCAGCGACGCCGATCCGGCCTGCCGCTCGATCAGGCCCACCACGAGGAACAGCGTGGTCTGGACCAGAATGTGATGCACCACGTAGAACACCGTGCCGGTGGTGCCGCCGACGGAATTCAGCCCCACCCCGAACATCAGATAGCCGATATGGCTGACCAGGGTGAACGAGAGCAGACGCTTGATATCGCTCTGCGCGATCGCGCCCAGGATGCCGATCACCATGGTGAGCAGACCGCACACCAGCAGCACATTGTCGAAGGTGCCGGCCGGCAGCAACAGCGAATGCACCCGGATGATCGCGTACACACCGACTTTCGTCAGCAGACCCGCGAAGACCGCCGTCACGGGTGCGGGCGCGGTCGGATACGAATCCGGCAACCAGTTCGACAGCGGGAACACCGCGGCCTTGATGCCGAAAGCCACCAGCAGCACCGCGCAGATCGCGCCGCGCACACCCAGCGGCACCGTGCCCATCCGCACCGACATATCGGCCAGATTCAGCGTGCCCGTCGCCGCGTACGCCACTGCGATGCCGGTGAGGAAGATCAGCGACGACACCATCGACACCATCACATACGACACCCCGGCGCGGACCCGGTCGGCGCTCGCGCCCAGCGTGAGCAGAACGAACGAGGCGGCCAGCAGCACCTCGAATCCGACGAACAGATTGAACAGGTCACCGGCCAGGAAGGCGAGCGAAACGCCCGCGCTCAGAATCAGATACGTCGGCTGGAAGATCGAGGTCGGCTGGCGTTCGGTGCCGTCGCTGATACCCTGCCCGACCGCGAAGATCAACACCGCGAGCAGCACGATCGACGACACCAGCAGCATGCCCGCCGACAGCCGGTCGACCACCAGCGTGATGCCGATCGGCGTCTCCCAGCCGCCGACCTGCACCGCGCCCATGCCGTCGCGGTCGGCCAGGTACAGCAGCACCCCGGAGATCGCGACCATCGTCGTCAGCGCCGCCACCGAAATCGCCTGCTGCACGCGCGCTTTACGGCCCACGATCAGGGTCGCGGCCGCGGTGAGCAGCGGAATAAGCACTGGGAGGGGGCAGAGCGCGGGGAGCAGACCGGGAGACGGGCTCATCGCTCGGGGTCCTCGCCCTCGCGCTTCGCCGCGACCTTCACGTCCTCGGGGTCGTCCTCGACCTGTTCCGTGGTGGTCAGCGCGAAGGCCCGATAGGCCAGGGCGAGAACGAATGCCGCCAAACCCATGGTGATGACGATCGAAGTGAGGATCATCGCCTGCGCGAGCGGATCGGCCGGATCGTGATGTCGCCGATCCGATTCGCCGAGTATCGGTGGCCGCCCGTCCGCACCGCTCATGGTGAGGATCAGCAGGTTCACCGCATTGCCGAACAGGATCAATCCCAGCAGCATCTTCGACACCGCGCGTTCGAGCACCAGATACACCCCGCAGGCGACCATGATCCCGATCAGGGCCAGCATGGTGATGTTCGCGCTCATCGCATCCCTCCCTTCGTCGAAGACGTCGTGCCGTCCAGGAATTCGATATCGAGGCGCGCGCCCAGACTGCGCAGCACATCCAGCACCAGACCCACCACGATCAGATACACGCCCAGGTCGAACAGCATCGCGGTGACGAATTTGATGTGCCCGAGTACCGGCAGCGTGACCTCGATGATGGCCGAGGACAGCGGTGGCGCGCCCAGCAGCAGCGATCCGGTCGCGGTGCCGGCCGACAGCACCAGCCCGGCGCCCAGCACATGTCCGGCGTCGACGGGCAGCGCCTCGGCCAGTTCGTAGCGGCCGCCGGCCAGATACCGCAGGACCAGCGCCAATCCGGCGGTGAGACCGCCCGCGAAACCGCCGCCCGGGGCGTTGTGCCCGGCGAAGAAGAAATACGCCGACAGCACCATGATGGTCGGGAACAGCATCCGGGTGGTCATCGCCATCACCATCGACCGGTCCCGCGGCGCGACCAGCGGACTGGCCCGCAACCAGTAGGACCGCTCCGGATCGGGGGTGTAGCCGGGTGCCTCGGAGACGCGCGGCAGGGTGCCGAACCGGCGGCTGCGGAACATCAGCGAGGCGACACCGGTGGCCGCGACCACCAGTACCGAGATCTCCCCGAGGGTGTCCCACGCCCGGATGTCGACCAGCAGAACGTTCACCGCGTTCTTTCCGCCGCCGAAACTGTATGCCGCGGAAGGGATTCGATGCCAGATCGGTTCGGTGCTGCGGGCCGCGGTGGCGAACGCCGCCACGGTCACCACCGCGGCTCCGACGGCGACGGACAGGATGGCGCGGCGCACTTTGAACGCGGCGGTGCGGCTGGGTTCGATCTCGGCGGAGAACTTCCGCAGCACCAGCACGAAGATCACCAAAGTCAGTGTCTCGACCAGGAATTGGGTGAGGGCGAGGTCCGGCGCGCCGTGCAGGGCGAAGATCACACCGCAGCCGTAGCCGGTGACACCGACGAGCAGCACGCTGGCAAGCCGGTTGCGCATCACGGTGGCGCCCAGAGCCATTGCCGCCATCACCAACGCGATCACCAGCTGCAGTGACGAATCCCACGCCCGCACCGAGATGCGCGAACGCGCGCCGATGAACAACACGGCCAACGGCAGCGCCACGACCGTGGTGAGGATCAGCCCCTGATTCAGCGGCAGCGAACCACGCTGGGTGGCACCGGTCATGCGCAGGGACAGTTGATCCATCGCGCGCAGCACGGCGTCGTAGACCCGGTCGGCATTGCCGAGGCGCGGATTCACCGATTCGCCGATCCGGTCGCGGATCTCGAACAGCACCAGACCGCAGGCGATGGCGATCAGGGTGAGGGTCAGCGGGGTGCCCCAGCCGTGCCACAGCGCCAGATGCGCCTCCAGCGGTCCGAGTGTGCGGGCATAAGGCGAGAGCAGCCGGTCCATCCAGGGCGAGGCGAGACCCGCGGCCAGCGAGGCCGCGGCCAGTACGGCCGGTGGCACGACGAACAGCGCACTCGGGCGATGCCAGGAGCGCTCCGGCTCGGGCACGCCCTCGACGGCGCGTTTCGTACCGAACGCACCCCAGACCATGCGCGCGCTGTAGCCGACGGTGAACATCGAGCCGAGCACGATGCCGATCGCGACGGCGATCCGAACCGGCGCGCTCAGATTGCCCGCGTCCAGTTCCGCGGCGAAGGCGCTTTCCTTGCCGACGAAGCCGAACAGCGGCGGAATCGCGGCCATACTCAGCGCGGCGACCGTCGCGACCGCGCACAGAACCGGCGCGCGCCGGCCGACGCCGGAGAGCCGGCGCAGATCACGGGTGCCCGCGCTGTGATCGATGATGCCGACCACCATGAACAGACAACCCTTGAACAGCGCATGCGCGACCAGCAACGCCGCACCGGCCAGCGCCGCCTCCGGGGTTCCGGTGCCGACCAGGACCAGCAGGAATCCGAGCTGGCTCACCGTGCCGAACGCGAGCACCAGTTTCAGGTCGTAGACCTGCAGTGATCGGAGACCGGCCAGCAGCATCGACAGGATGCCGAGCGTGAGCACGATCGGATGCCACACCGGGGCCTCGGACAGACCCGGGGCGAGACGCGCGACCAGGTAGATACCGGCCTTCACCATCGCGGCGGCGTGCAGATAGGCGCTCACCGGGGTGGGCGCGATCATCGCGCCGGGCAGCCAGAAGTGCAGCGGCACGATCGCCGATTTGCTCAACGCGCCGATCAGGATCAGCACCACCGCGACATTGGTCGACCAGTCGTGCGGATCGGCCCGCGCCACCACATCGGACAGCAGATAGCTGTCACAGCGCTGTGCGAGCAGCACCAGGCCGACCAGCATCGCCAACCCGCCCGCGGCCGTGACCAGCAGCGCCTGCAATGCCGCGCGGCGGCCGGTGCTCTGCTCGGCGTGATGGCCCACCAGCAGGAACGACAGCACCGTGGTGAGTTCCCAGAAGGTGAACAGCACCAGCATGTTGTCGCTGATCACCAGCCCGAACATGGCCCCGGCGAAGGCCACCAGATAGGCGGCGAAGATACCCAGGCGCGATCGGTCGTCGTCGTCGAAATATTCGGCGCAATAGGCCAATACCAGCGCGCCCACGCCGAGGACCAGCACCGACATGATGGAGGCGAGGCTGTCCAGCCGCAGATCCCAATTCATGTGGATCTCCGGGGCCCAGGCGATCCGGACCTCGGCTTCGCTGTTCCAGTTCGCGATCACCCACACCAGCCCGGCGAGCGGCGCCAGCGCGATCGGGTAGAACCCGCGCCTTCCCCATACGCGCACAGCGGGCGGTGCGAGCAGGGCGGCCGAAGCATGGGCTAGCAGGATGGCGAGCAAACGTCACTCCGTCGGTCGGCGGCGGGGTGGTGGCGCCCCGATCCTACTGCTGACTCCGGACTTCAGTGGCCACGGCCGGATCCGACGCGGCCCGGAACGCCACCTTCCAGAGACGATGGCTATATATCGGCTACCGATTCCGTGGTGGTCGGTTTGCGCCACGAGCGCAACGCCGCCAGGCCTGCCGCGCAGACGACGGTGATTCCCAGCGCGGTCCAATAGGGCGCTGCCGAACTCATCGCCGGGGCCGGGCACAGGTACCACTGCCCGGGATCGGAGACGCATTGCGGCCGGTCGAGGTGATCGCGCAGGGCGGTGACCACCGACGGCACGAAGATGATCGACACACCGAGCACCCGGGTCGGATTGTATCGCGGTGCGGCACTGCCGAAGCTGTAGCCGGCCACCGCCGCCAGCAGCCCGCTCAGCACCGCGGCCTGCACGCCACCGTGGATCCGATGCCCGGAGACCAGCGCGCAGTACAGCGCCATCGCCGCCAACGTCGACATGGCGAGCATCGGCATCGGTCGCCGGAATCCCGCGACCAGCCCCAGTGCGATCAACGCCACCAGCGGGGCCACCGACCACATCGGCAGCCGGGCCGGTATCAGCGCTCCGCCGACCGCCGACAATGCGACCGCCAGCAAGATCAACACACCGTCGCGCCGTGGCAGCAGCACCGCCGCCAGCACGGCCGCGGCCACCGTCAGTGTCGCGGCGAAGGCGACACCTCCGGCGCTGTCGGCATGCCGGGAAAGCCATTCCGCGCTGAACAGCCGGCCGATCACGAAGATCAGTCCCGCGATGATCGGCGCCATGGGCAATTCGACCGAGCGGCGCTCGACCGTGTCCTGCTTGCGATTGACGACCATGCCGACGATCACGAGCACGAGCGTGACCACGATCAGCCACATAGGCGGCAGCGTCCGCGTCGACCAGCCCGGCGCGGTCATCGCCCCGCGCCGCACGGTGCCCGTCGAGGTCGAGCCCAGCTGGCCGAAGACCACCGCGGCGAGCGCGCCCAGGGTCCAGCCGAACACCTGGAACCAGCCGCGCAGCACCGCCACCGCGATACCGCCGAGCAGAATTCCGCCCGCGAGCGCTTCCAGATAATTCAATGTGGCCGGTGCGATGCTCTGATCGCCGGTTTCGGCCAGCAGGTGGGCGAGGAACATGGTCACCACGCCGCACAGCGCCGTGCCCCAGGCGACCAGGGCGTGGTTGACGGTGGTGGCGAAGACCGCCACGATCAGCGCCACGATGGCGCCGACGGCGATCGCCCGCGGCTGGCTGGCGGCGAGCATATCCAGTTGCAGCACCGAGGTCTGCGAGGCCCAGCGAAAGCCGTTGGGGAGCATCAACGACAGCCCGGCGACCAGGGTGGCCAGGGCCGCCGTGATCATCTCCAGAACCGCGTGGTGCGTGCGCACCAGCCGAAAATACCTGCGAACCGGGTCGAACCGGGGCAGACCTGCCGGATCGGGCGCGCCGGTGGGCAGACCGGCGCGCGACGGATCAGGTGGTCGCGCGCTTGCCGGCGTACTGCCGCAGTGATTCGACCTGATCGGCGTCGAGTGAGGGCCGCACACTGCCGCGGGCGGTCGCCAGATCCTCCGCGCCGATGGCGGCGGCATCGACATCGCGGCGCATCGCGGCCATCGCGGCCTCGCGCAGCAGTGCCGCGCAGTCGGCCGCGGAATAGCCGTCCAGGTCGGCGGCCAACGCGGCGAGATCCACGTCGTCGCCCAGCGGTACCGAGCGACTCGCGGTGCGCAGGATGTCGGTGCGCGCGGCGGCGTCCGGCGGCGGGACGAAGACCAACCGCTCCAGCCGTCCCGGCCGCAGCAGCGCGGGGTCGATCAACTCGGGCCGGTTGGTGGCGCCGACGACCACCACATCGCGCAGCGGCTCCACGCCGTCCAGCTCGGTGAGCAGGGCCGCGACCACGCGGTCGCCGACGCCGGAGTCGGTGCTCTGCCCGCGCCGCGGGGCGAGGGCGTCGATCTCGTCGAGGAAGATCAGCGAAGGGGCGGAGTCGCGGGCCCGCTGGAACAGTTCGCGCACCGCGCGTTCGGAGGAGCCGACCCATTTGTCCATCAATTCGGCGCCCTTCACCGCATGCACGCTGAGCTGCCCACTTCCGGCCAGCGCGCGCACCAGGAAGGTCTTACCGCAGCCGGGTGGTCCGTACAGCAGCACTCCGCGCGGCGGGTCGATGCCCAGGCGCGCGAACGAATCCGGATGCCGCAGCGGCCACAGCACCGCCTCGGTGAGCGCCTGTTTGGTTTCGGTCATGTCGCCGACGTCGTCGAGGCTCAGGCTGCCGATCGCGAGTTCTTCGGTCCCCGACCGTGAGAGCGGCCGGATCACCTTCAGCGCGCCGACCAGATCCGCCTGGGTCAGCACGGGGTCGGTGTGATCGTGGCTGGCCCGTGAGGCCGCTCGCAATGCCGCCTCCCGGCACAGCGCCGCGAGGTCGGAGACGACGAAACCCGGTGTGCGAGAAGCGATCACGTCGAGATCGAGATCTTCGGTGGGTACCTTGCGCAGCAGTTGCTGGAGCAGTTCCGCCCGGACCGCCGCGGTCGGCAGTGTCAGCGCCACCTCACGGTCGCAGAGATCCGGTGCGCGCAGCCGGCTGTCGACCGCTGCGGGCCGGGAGCTGGTGGCCAGGAAGGCCACGCCGGCGGTGGCCACCGCGGCACGCAACTGATCGAGAATGAGCGTCGCCACCGGCTCCGGCTGCTCCGGAAGCAGTGCGTCGATATCGGTGATCAACAGGACTCCGCCTGCGCCGGAACATATTTCCGAAACCGCGAGCCCGACCTCGCGCAACCGGGTGCCACTCTCGGACGCGCCGACCGTAGGGCCGTCCAGTTCCACGATGCGCCGCGGTGTCGACACCGCCCGTGCCAGAGTCGCCTTACCGGCGCCCGCGGGCCCGGTGATGAGCACGCCCAGATGCGGCGGGGCCCCGAGGGTCCGCAGGAGTTCCGGTTCGTCGAGCGCCAGGCTCAGCCATTCCGACAGTTTCGCCGCCGGCGCGCGCACCCCCGCCAGATCCGCGACGGGAACGGCCGACGGACGCTCCCGTACCAGCATCCGGCTGCCGGGACGATTCGGCGCCAGCGCGCCCCGGGGATCGTGCGAGGCATCCGCCGCCGGGGCCGCCGCGCCCCACACCACCGCGCTGTTGGGCTGCACACTGACCGGCCCGCCGGTGGGATCGGTGGTGGTCACGGTCAGCAGTTCGGAGGTCCACGCGATCGCGAAGGTGCGCGAAAGCGCTTGTGTCGCAGCGGCGGAACTGGTTCCCGGACCCAGATCGCGGGGCAGCAGCGAGACCGCGTCACCCACGGTGACGACCTTGCCGAGCAGCGCCTGCCGCAGCGTGGATTCCGCGATCGCGCCCATCGCCGCGGCCGAGCCGGTCACCGAGATGTGCCGGGCCCCGTACACCGTCACGGGGGCCACGACGACCGCGCTGTCCTCGCGCACCCCGGCATTGGACAGCGTCACATCGTCGAGCAGGGCGACTCCGGCGGGTGTCTCGTCGGGAGCCCGCCCGACCACCGCGGCCGTGCGCCGGGAACCGATCACGCTGATCCCGTCCCACTCCCGCAATCCGAGCGCCGCAAGCGCTTCGGAATGCAAGCGGACCACGCCCCGGCGGGCATCGGCGGCCGAGCGGTTGAGTCGGGCGGTCAACGACAATTCAGGCACGCCTGCCATTCTGCCCGTGGCGGGCGGCAGTCGTCTGTGCCCGTGGTCCCGGCAGCGGCCGTAGGGATCGAGCTCGCCGGATCAGCGTCCGCCCGGCCGGCGCAGCCGCAACCGCGCCGACGATTCGCGAATGCCCGGCGGTCGCCGCAGCCGCAACCGGGCGCCCTCGCCGACCGGCGGAATCCGCCGGGCCGCACGCCGCTGTGCGCGGCGTTCGGCCGGCTTGTGATGCCAGGTCTCCGGCCGGGCCGCCACCCAGCGCTGCGAGCGCCACGCGAACGGAATGTGCACGAGGTACAGCCCGACCAGCACCATCAGCAGGATCAGCGGATAGGTGATCAGCGCGGCCCCGGCCAGCGCGACCAGCACCAGCAGCAGTGCCGCCGCCTGCGGCGCCACCGACACCGACTTCATCGCCAGCGTCGGGATCGTGCTGACGGCGAGCAGGGCCGCGAAGACAGTCCACGCCGCCACCACCGGGAAGTTGTTCCACCATCCCTCGCCGAACTGGCTGTGCAGCGCGATCGGCAGCAGCGCGATCAACGCCGCCGCCGGCGCGGGGACGCCGGTGAAGTATTCGCGCTCCCAGTCGGGCCGGGTGTCGTCGTCCATGATCGTGTTGAACCGGGCCAGGCGCAGCACGAGGCTCACCGTATAGATCAGCGCGATGATCCAGCCCGCGCTGTCCTGGCGCAGGAAGGTCACATACAGCACCAAGGCCGGGGCGACGCCGAAGGAGATGGCATCGGCCAGCGAATCCAGTTCGGCGCCGATCTTGGTGGTGGCCGACAGCATCCGGGCCAGCCGGCCGTCGAGGGTGTCGAGGACGGCGGCCGCGCCGATCATCGCCAGGGCGATGTCGAGCGAGCCGTCGAGTGCGAATTTCACCGCCGACAGTCCGGCACACAGCGCCAGGATCGTCACGATGCTCGGCAGCAGACGGATCGTGCGGCGGCGGCGACCCGGTTCGGTCACGGTGTTCTCGATCATGGCAGCAGTTCGGCCAGCACCGTTTCCGCGCCGATCGTGCGCTGCCCGGGCTCGACCAGCAGCCGGGTGCCGACCGGGAAGTAGGTGTCGACCCGCGAGCCGAACCGGATCAGACCGTAGGTTTCGCCGATGCTCAACGCGTCGCCGACCTTGGCGTCGCAGACGATGCGGCGGGCCAGCAGTCCGGCGATCTGCACGACCGTCACCAGCTGACCCGAGGCGGTCTCGAGCACCATGCTGTTGCGCTCGTTCACCGAACTGGCCTCCGGCAGATCCGCCGAGCGGAACTGACCGCGCTGGTAGGCGATGGTGCGCACGGTGCCCGAGACCGGGGTGCGCTGCACGTGCACGTCGAGCACCGACAGGAAGATGCTCACCCGGGGCAGCGGGGTGTCGCCGAGATTCAGTTCGGCCGGCGGCACCGCGGTGTCGACGAGCGCGATCTCACCGTCGGCCGGGGCGACGACGATATTCGCCCGATTCGGCGGCACCCGGTGCGGATGCCGGAAGAAGGCCGCCGACGCCGCGGCCGCGGTGAGTCCGGTGCGGCGCAGCCAGCGCCGGCGCCGCCCGCCGAGGACCGCCACCGCCAGCGGCGCGGCCACGAAGGGCAGGCCGGCGGGATGCAGCGGCGGAATCGCTGCTTTGACCAGGTCGGCGACATGACCGAGCCCGGTACGTTCGGGCGTACCGGGCGGGGTGGGGCGGCGGGCCACGGACTCCTCTTTCGTGCGCGGGTGACATTCGGTCCGCAGAGTCTCCGGGACCGCGCTCACACCTTACGGGACACTGCATCACCGTGGCGTGGCCCCGATCGGGCGCACCCGCCGCCGCGGGCGGCTCAGTGGGCGGCTCTGCGACCCGTGACCAGTCGCACCAGCCACAACAGGATGACCGCTCCCGCCAGGCAGGTGAGGAAACTGAAAAAGAATCCGCCGCTGTGCACGTCGACGCCGAACAGTCGCAGGATGAAGCCACCGATCAGGCCGCCGACGACGCCCACGACGATATTGAGCAGGATGCCCTGCTGGGCGTCGGTGCCCATGATCTTGCTGGCGATCCAGCCCGCCAGGCCGCCGATGATGATCCAGCCGATGATTCCGAGACCGAGCATCATGTCCTCCAGGGAAACTCGTCGGAAATTGCTGTCTCCGCCTCGCCACGGTTCGGTATCGGAACCAGTCTGCGAGCCGGTTCTACACGAATCGATTGTGACAATACCCACCCTGGGGATTAGCATTCCTACTAATATGAGGGGGCCTCATGTCTACGCGTCGGTTCACGAACCACGAGCGCGTCGGCCCCGGGGCCCGATGAAGGAATGTTCGATACGCGGGTGGCGCCCGGACCGGAACCGTCTTCCGGTTCTCCGGCCCGCCGGCAGGTACATAGGAGATGCGCGATGGCTGCTCGACTCGCCCAAGTCACCGGGGTGGAGCACACGGCGATGCTCGGGCTCGGTGTGTACCGCCCCGCCCGGGTCGTGACCAACGACGAAGTCGCCGGACCGATCGAGTCCAGCGACGAATGGATTCGCACCCGCTCGGGCATCCGGACCCGGCGGTTCGCCTCCGAATCCGAAACCATCATCGCCATGAGCGCCGCCGCGGCGCGCGATGCCATCGCAGCCGCGGGAATCACCGCCGAGCAGGTCGACTGCGTCATCGTCGCGACCTCGACCTGGCTACTGCTCACTCCGGCGGCCGCTCCGCAGATCGCCACCGAGCTCGGGATGAACAATCCGGCCGCCTTCGACATCTCCGCCGGGTGCGCGGGCTTCTGTCATGCGCTGGGCCTGGCCTCGGATCTGGTCAAGGGCGGCACCGCGGGCCATGTGCTGGTGATCGGCGTCGAACGGCTCACGGACACGTTCAACCCGGCCGATCGCGGCACCGCCTTCCTGTTCGCCGACGGCGCGGGCGCGGTGATCGTGGGCCCGTCCGACGAACCCGGCATCGGCCCGACCGTCTGGGGTTCCGACGGCGAACAGCATCACGCCATCCGCCAGGACAAGGACTGGATGGAGTTCTTCCGGGAGATCGACGAGAAGGGCACCGACGCGGTCCGCCCGTATCTGGCGATGGAGGGCACCGCGGTCTTCCGCTGGGCCGCCCACTCGCTGAAGAAGGTCTGCCTGGACGCGATCGAGCGCGCGGGCCTGACCCCCGGCGATATCGACGCGATGGTTCCGCACCAGGCCAACGGCCGCATCATCGAGATCATGGCGCGTGAGCTGAAGCTGTCGGCCAATTGCGCACTGGCCAACGACATCGAGGAGACCGGCAACACCTCGGCCGCCTCGGTTCCGCTGGCCATGGAGGCGATGCTGCGTTCGGGTGAGAGCAAACCCGGTGCGGCGGCGCTGCTGGTCGCCTTCGGCGCGGGCCTGTCCTACGCCGCGCAGGTGGCGAAACTGCCCAACTGGCAGTAGGCGTCCGGCCCGCGCGGGTCAGCCCATGGTCCAGGTGACCGTCACGGTGAAGGTCACCGTCTGCTGACCGGGTTCCAAAGGTACGTCGGGACTGGCGAATTGGGCCTTGGCCTGCGGCGGGGTCGATTCCCCGCTGCTGGTCTCGTTGATGGTCTTCACGTCCTTCAACTTCAGGCCCGACAGCACCGCGTACTGGTCGGCGCGGGCCTTGGCGTCGGCGAAGGCGCCGGCTCGCGCGTCGGCGAGCAGTTTCGAATTGTCGTCGAGCGCGAACGAGACGCCGCGGATCCGGGTGTCGTTACCGCCGGCCTGCACTGCGGACGACAGGACGGCCGAGGCCTTGGGCAGATCGCGGACCACGACGTGCACGGTGTTGGTCGCGGTGTAGCCGGTGACGTTGTGGTCGGGCCCGTACTGCGGCTGCACCGACACATCGGTCGTGCGGATGTCCTCGCGTTTCGCGCCCGCGTTCACCATCGCGTCGGTGATCGCCTTCGCCTTGCCGTTCGCGTTCGCGATGGCGGTGGACACGTCGGGGGCGGTGACTTCGACACCCACGTCGGCGTTCAGGGTGTCCGGCGCTCCGCGCACCTGACCGGTGCCGACCACCGTCACCTCGCGCGAGGTCCCCGAATCCGAACTGCCACAACCACTCAGCAGCACGGTGGTCCCCGCGAGCACCGCCATTACGCTCGCAACCCGTCGCATACCGGGCAAACTACGCGGCCGAACCCGGCCCCGCTCGCGGGCGCGCCGAATCAGCGCTCGGCCGCGACCTTGATCTTGCCGAGGGTTTCGTTCATCCCCGCGACCAGATCGGCCTCGAACTGCTGCTCGCCGCCGAGAAGTGCGTCGATCATCAGCCGCACCGGTTTGCGCACCCCGTTCGGAACGTCGCGACGCTCGGTCACGCGGGTGCCCGCCGCAGTGGGTTCGAGGGTGTAGCTCCACACGGTGGCGTTCTCGTTCATCCGGAACGCGAAGGCCTGATTGGGCTCGTACCGCACGATGCGCGAGGTGGTCGGGTAGTACTTGCGGCCGACCTTGTTGAGGTTCACCGTCCACGTGCCGGCGCGGGGCGTGCCCAGCGGAATCATCTTCAGCGTGGTGGGGCTGAATTCCGGCATCCGTCCCAGATCGGAGACGACCGCCCACACCTTGTCCGGTGTGGCGGAGATGTCGATGGTGGCTTCCAGGGTGTTCGGCAACGCTGCCTCCGAGATCGTGACGGGCGTGGTTATGACGGTCGGTAACGGTAATCCTAGACACGGCAACCGGACACGCGACCCTGTGAGGGAGGCCACTTTTCCGTTGAAGATCAACTAGGTCACATTCTGATGTGATCCGTTTCGCCGGCCGTAATGACCGACGCACAATGGCGGATAGACAACTACGGCAGGCAACGAAGCAACAGACCGGAGCGCACGCTTCTACGTCCCTGTGAGGTGATCGGCCGTGAATATTCGAACCATCCTCCATCGTCGGCAGGCGGAATCGGTTCCGTTACTCCCCGATTCGGAATCCGGGCCGCTGGGCGCGGCCTTTCGCAACCACGGCCGGCGATCGCGCCGCAACCTGGCCGAGCGGGAGGAAAGGCTCGAACGTTTGCTGACGCCGAGCGAACTCGACCTCGTCGAACACCGCCTGGTGTGATCGATGTGGTGCCCGTAGCGAACATTCTGGGCAATGCGCCCGCCGGGCGCTCATACTTTTCGATGTGACTTCACCAGCTGCCGTCAAACCGGTAATCCTCAGTGTCGACGACGACCCCGGCGTCTCCCGGGCCGTGGTGCGCGACCTGCGGCGGCGGTACGGAGCCGACTATCGCATCATGCGCGCGGAATCCGGTGCCTCGGCACTGGACGTCCTGCGCGAACTGAAATTGCGCGGCCAGCCGGTCGCGGTACTGATCGCCGATTATCGAATGCCGGGAATGGACGGCATCCAATTCCTGGAGCACGCGATCGATCTGCACCCCTATGCACGCCGGGTGCTGCTCACCGCGTATGCCGACACCAACGCCGCCATCGACGCCATCAATGTGGTCGACCTCGACCACTATCTGCTCAAACCGTGGGATCCGCCGGAGGAGAAGTTGTATCCGGTGGTCGACGCGCTGCTGGAATCGTGGCGTGGCGACGACCGCCGCCCGGTGCACGAGACGAAGGTGATCGGGCACCGCTGGTCGGCTCGCAGTTCCGAGGTGCGCGAATTCCTCGCCCGCAATCAGCTGCCGTATCGCTGGTATCTGGCCGACGATCCCGAGGGCCAACGCCTGCTCGAGGCCGCCGGGGCCGACGCCGAGCAGTGCCCGGTGGTGATCGATCCGAGCGGCAACGTGCTGCTGTCCCCGTCGGACAGCGAACTCGCCGGCTGCGTGGGCCTGAGTACCGATCCGAGTGGTGAGTTCTACGACCTGATCGTGGTCGGCGGCGGCCCCGCCGGGCTCGGTGCGGCCGTGTACGGCGCCTCCGAAGGTCTGCGCACGGTGCTGGTGGAGCGGACCGCGACCGGCGGGCAGGCCGGGCAGAGTTCCCGGATCGAGAACTACCTGGGCTTCCCCGACGGGCTTTCGGGCGCCCAGCTGGCCGATCGCGCGCGGCGGCAGGCGGTGAAATTCGGCGCCGAACTGATCACCGCCCGGGAAGTGGTCGGTCTCGAGGCGTGTGGTTCCGCGCGGCGCGTGCTCTTCTCCGACGGCTCCTGCGTCAGCGCCCACTCCGTGCTGATCGCCACCGGCGTCAACTACCGCCACCACCCCGCTCCCGGAGTGGACGACTTCACCGGCCGCGGCGTCTACTACGGCTCCGCGATGACCGAGGCGGCCGACTGCGCCGAACGCGAGGTCTACATCGTCGGCGGGGCGAATTCGGCCGGGCAGGCGGCGGTATTCCTGTCCCGGCACGCCTGCACGGTGCACATCCTGGTGCGCGGCAGTTCGCTGGACCAGTCGATGTCGCACTATCTGATCCAGCAGATCGAGGCCGTCCCGAATATCAAGGTGCACACCAACACCGAGGTGGTGGCCGCCGACGGCAGCGATCATCTGGAACGAATCGTGTTGCGCAACAACGCGACCGGCGCCGAGGACAAGGTCGACGCCGAACGGCTGTTTTTGTTCATCGGCGCGGCGCCCGAAACGGACTGGCTGGACGGACTGGTCGTCCGCGACGAATTCGGCTACGTCCTGGCCGGACCGGACCTGATGGTCGAGGGGTCCCGGCCGGCGGGCTGGGAGCTGCCCCGTCCGCCCCATCATCTCGAAACCAGCATCCCGGGCGTCTTCGTCGCCGGCGATGTGCGTTCCGAATCGGCGAAGCGGGTCGCGTCCGCGGTCGGTGAGGGCGCGATGGCGGTCATGCTGGTCCACCGATACCTCGCGAAACAATAGGAGGCGCACCGTGAGCGACAGCGATCAGAACGGCGCCGTGAGCGACAGCGGCCGTGCCGTCACCGGCTCCCGGACCCTGTGTGATCCGGCGGAATTGCGCACCCTGTTCCTGTTCGAGAAGCTCGACGACGAGCAACTGGCCTGGCTCTGCCGGGAGGGCCGGGTCGAATACTTCGAGCCGGGGCCGGTCTATCGCGAGGGTGAGCCCGCGACCTGCTTCTACGTCCTGATGGACGGTGAGGTGGTGCTCTCGAAACTGTCCGCGGGCGAGGATCTCGAACTCGTTCGCACCGATCACCGCGGCTCGTATGCCGGCGCGTGGACGGCGTATATGGGCGAGCGGGCCGACCAGAACTACACCGGCTCGCTGACGGTGACGAAGCCGTCGAAATTCTTCGTCCTGGACGCCGGGACCTTCGCCCGGATGATGCAGGAATGGTTCCCGATGGCCCTGCATCTGCTGGAGGGCGTGTTCTTCGGCAACCGCAATACCAACGAGATCATCGGCCGGCGGGAGCGACTGCTGGCCTTGGGTTCGCTGTCGGCCGGACTCACCCACGAGTTGAACAATCCCGCGGCCGCCGCGGTGCGGGCCACCTCCTCGCTGCGGGATCGGGTCGCCGGAATGCGGCACAAGCTGAAGATGATGGCGCACGGCAAGTTCGACTCCGCCGCGCTCGAGGCGCTGGTGCAGCTCCAGGAGGAGGCGGCCACCCAGGTGGCCAAGGCGCCGACCCTGACCGCGATGGAGGCCGCCGACCGCGAGGACGAACTCGGCGACTGGCTCGCCGATCACAACATCGCCAACGGATGGGATCTGGCCCCGAATTTCGTCCAGGCCGGCTTCGACATCGATTGGCTGGAGAAGGTCGCGGGCACTCTCGAACATTGCGACGACGGAGTGTTCGAAGGTGCGATCCGGTGGTTGAACTACACCGTCGAAACCGAACTGCTGATGAACGAGATCACCGATTCGACCGGGCGCATCTCCTCGCTCGTGCATGCGGCCAAGCAGTATTCGCAGATGGATCGGGCGCCGTTCCAGGTGGTCGACATCCACGAACTGCTCGACAGCACGCTGGTGATGCTGGCCCGCAAGATCGGCGACGACATCGCCGTGGTCAAGGAGTACGACCGGGCGCTGCCCGAAGTCCCTTGCTACGCAGCGGAACTGAACCAGGTGTGGACCAACCTCATCGACAACGCGGTGGCGGCGATGAACGGATCCGGCACGCTCACGGTGCGGACCTATCGCGAAAACGACTGTGCCGCAGTGGAGATCGGCGATACCGGGCCGGGTGTCCCGGAAGCGTTGCGGGATCGGATCTTCGAGCCCTTCTTCACCACGAAACCCGTCGGTGAGGGCACCGGACTCGGCCTCGACATCTCGTTCCGCATCGTGGTGAACAAACACGGCGGCGATATCCGGGTCGAGTCCACGCCGGGCGACACCCGATTCATCGTCCGGTTGCCGCTGGAGGCGGCCTCCGGACGTGGTTCGGCCACCGCTGCCGCCGAATCGTAAGGGCCGCAATTCGATCCGAACTCCACGGTAAGGCCGGGGTTTTCAATCGCCGATGTGGCCGGTACGCTGCGAGCCGCGCCGGAGGCATCCGGCGCGCGCCGGAGGAGATTCGGCGTTGCCGGACCACTCGGGGGTTACGCACGAGATGAAACGACTGACCGTGACGGCCGTCGCCCTGGGCGCGCTGACCGTTGCCCTCACCGGCTGCGGCGGCGACGACCATTCGTCCGCCGATGCCAACGGCCTGCGCAGAAACGGTTCGGCCGTCGCGACCTCGGCCCCCGCCCCCGCGTCGACGACCCCCGCACCGGCGCCGCCCACCGAGGCGCCCGGCACCACGGCGCATCCGGAGAATTCCGGCCTGGGCCCGGCCTCGGCGACCACCTGCGACGAGTTCCGCAAACTCGATATCGAGGGTGAGAAGTCCCTGATGGATCGCATTCTCGCGGAGAACCCCGGCTCGAAGTTCGACGGCAGCCCGAATGTGGCGCTGGGAACCGCGAAGCTGGTGTGCCTGTCCAAGAGTGAGGCCGACAAGCCGGTCGCGGTCGCCATCGGAATGGTCACGGAATAACACCCGCGCCCGGCGTGTGCTGGGCTTTTAGGTGATCCATACGAGATCGGCAAGTGCTGTGGCGCAGCGTGTTCGCATGCGCCGCGGCAGATGCGGCGCTCGAGCCGGGGAGATCTCGTGAAGAAATTCGTCGTCGCCGCGTTGTCGTCGGCCGCCCTCACCGTCGCCCTGACGGCCTGCGCCCACGACCAGGAGAAGACCTGCTGTGCCGCGCCCACGAGTTCGGCCACCGCGACTCCGGCGCCCTCCGACGACGGCTCGGGTCTGCGCCGCAATACGTCGCCGAGTCCGGCGGCGCCGCCGACCAGCGAGTCTGCGCGGCCGCACATCACCCTGCCGCACATCACCTGGCCGAAACGCGACCCGGGTGCCGGCGGCGAGTAATCTCGCCCCCGACTACCGGTCCTGTACTGGAGGGCGCAGCGGATGGACGATACGGGTCTGGCCGAATTCCAACGCCATCGCTCCCGCCTGTTCGCACTCGCCTACCGCATGCTCGGCTCGGCGAGCGAGGCCGAGGACGCCGTCCAGGAGACCTATCTGCGCTGGGAGGCCACCGAGCGTGCCGGGATCCGGTCCGCCGAGGCCTGGCTGACCACGGTCGTGGTGAATCTGTGCCGGAGCTGGCTGGAGTCCGCGCGCACACGCCGTGAGACCTATGTCGGCCCGTGGCTGCCGGAGCCGGTGCCCACCGGCGGCGGCGAACTCGGTCCGATGGAATCCGCGGAGCAGCGTGAACTGGTCTCGCTGGCGGTGTTGACGCTGCTGGAACGGTTGTCGCCCGCCGAACGCGCCGTTTTCGTCCTGCGCGAGGCGTTCGGTTACTCGCATCGCGAGATCGCCGACATGCTCGAGCTGTCCGAGGCGAATTCGCAGCAGCTGTATCGCCGCGCCCGCCTGCACGTCCGTAGCGAACACACCCGGTTCGACGCCGAACCCGCCCGTGCCCGGGAACTGTTCCAGCGTTTCCTCGTCGCCGCCCGGGCGGGCGATATCGCCGCCCTGGAACAGATGTTCACCGCCGATATCGTGTCGGTCGCCGACGGTGGCGGCAAGATGAGCGCGGCTCGCCGGCCCGTCGTCGGCGCGGGCCGGGTGGCGCGCTATCTGGCCGGTCTGTTCCACCGCGAGGTCGAGGATCTCGAACTGAGCATCGAGGAGGTCAACGGCGCACCGGCCGCCGTGGCCCGGGTCCACGGCGAGCTGCTGTTGATCGGCGCGGCCGATGTGGCCGACGAGCGGATCTCGGCGATCCGGATCCTGGTCAATCCCGACAAACTCGCGTACTTCGGTCGCTTCCCGGCGCCGGCGGAAGCAGAACGCCTGGGGTAGTGACGCGGAACACGGCCGATCGTTGTCAGGGATCGGCGGGCTGTCCGGTCTGAAGGGTGTCGGCCTCGAGAAGGAGTCACCCATGAGCGCACATCACACCGCATCCCATCGAATCCTCGTGCTGGGTGCCGGCTATGCCGGCCTGGCCGCGGCGGGCAGACTCTGCAAGTCCCGCGGCGCGCAGATCACGGTCGTCGACAGCCGTGCGGAAATGGTCGAGCGGGTGCGACTGCATCAGCTCGCCGCCGGGCAGACGATCGCGCGCCGGGATCTGCGAACCATGCTGGAACGCAAGGGCGCCCACTTCGTCCGCGGCTGGGTCACGACGATAGATACTGCGGCACAGGAGGTTTCGCTGTCCGACGGTTCGGTGCTCGGTTACGACACGCTGGTGTACACGCTCGGCAGTGCCGCGGATGTCGACAGCGTTGCCGGCGTGCGGGATTACGCCCATCCGGTGGCGACCCTGGAGGACATCGCCGCGCTGCCGCCGCTGCGTGGCCGCGTCGCGGTGGTCGGCGCCGGGGCGACCGGTATCGAGACCGCGGCCGAACTCGCCGAATCGCATCCGGAATTGTCGGTGGCGCTGGTGAGTTCGGAACAGCCCGGCTTCTGGCTCTCCGAGCGCGCGCAGCGGCATATCGCCGCCACCCTGGAGCGGCTCGGTGTCGAGGTACACGCGGGCGCCAAGGTGGTCGAGGTCGCGGCGGACGGCGTGCGGCTCGCCGGTGGCGGGCGCATCGAGGCCGAAACCGTCTTGTGGACAACGGGTTTCACCACCAGCGACCTTGCCGCTCGCGCCGGCTTGGCAATCGATGCACGGGGCCGGGTCCTGGTGGACGCCACGCTGCGCACCTCCGATCCGCACGTGTACGCCGCCGGCGACTGCGCCGCGATCGCCGGACCGGGCGGCCGCGAACTGCGGATGGCCTGTGCGACGGCACTGCCGACCGGATCTCATGCCGCGCGGTCGGCACTGGCCCGGATGCGCGGTGCGGAACCGGACGAGCTGCGTTTCCGCTACGTCCTGCAATGCATCAGCCTCGGGCGTCGCGACGCGGTGGTGCAGTTCGTCCGCGCCGACGACGCCCCGACCCCGCGCGCCCTGACCGGCCGCCCGGCGGCGGTGGTGAAGGAGATGATCGTGCGCGGTGCGGCGATGCAGGCGCGTCCATGACATGTCGTCAACTTATGGTTGACCAGAACGAATGGGTCAACCTAAAGTTGACGCATGACCGAACGTATCCGTCTCGATGATCTGATCGACGGCATCAAACTCGCCCGGCCCGACGACGTCCTGGAACAACTCTCCGACGCCGTGCTGGTCGCCGGGCACATGAGCGAGGTGGCCGATCACCTGATCGGCCACTTCGTCGACCAGGCCCGCCGTTCGGGCGCCTCCTGGACCGATATCGGCCAGAGCATGGGCGTCTCCAAACAGGCCGCGCAGAAGCGTTTCGTGCCGAAGCCGGGTGATCCCGCGATGGATCCGAATGCCGGATTCGCACGCTTCACGCCCCGCGCGCGCAATGTCGTGATGGCGTCCATGGAGGAGGCCCGACGCGCGGGCAATCCGGAGATTCAGCCCGAACACCTGGTGCTGGGACTGCTCAGTGAGCCGGACGGCCT
Organism: Nocardia sp. MDA0666; assembly: GCF_003023875.1. NCBI lineage: Bacteria > Bacillati > Actinomycetota > Actinomycetes > Mycobacteriales > Nocardiaceae > Nocardia > Nocardia sp. MDA0666. Next base: position 4,033 of record NZ_PYHT01000030.1, on the reverse strand, counting down.
GGCGGCGCATGCCATCGTCGCCAAGGGGGTCTCGCTGGACGCGGTGCGCCGGGTCGCGACGGCGGCGCTGCCGGCGGCGGTGGACGAGGTCCCCGCCCTTATCCCGTACACCGCGACCGCCCGCAAGACGCTGGAGTTGACCTTCCGGGAGGCGCTCCGGCTCGGCCACAACTACATCGGCACCGAACATCTGCTGCTCGCACTGCTCGAGCAGGAGGACGGAAACGGTGTGCTGTCGGGGCTGGGCTTGACCAAGGCGGATATCGAACGCGATCTCGTCGCCCAGCTCTCCCAGTTCATGCCGCCGAGCCCGCCCGCTCCGCCGCAGCCGCCGGCCGCGTCGACGCCGCCCACGCCACCCACTCCGCCGAGCCCGCCCGCTCCGCCGCAGCCGCCCGCCGCGCCGATTGCCTGATCGGTGCTCGCCGGCATCCGGATTCGGCACGCCGGCGCGGTTGTCGGAGACGGGTCCGACACGATTCGTCGTGTCGGACCGGTTCGCCGGTTTCGCCGATCCGCCCAGGCCGCGCCCGGTTCGGGCGCCGGTCGCGGCGGACATGATCACTCGCCGATACAGATGTGTAGTTGTGGGGCTGATGAGGTGATCGGTGGTCCGGATACGATATTGCTATGGCGGATGGATCGGATTCCGACCTGATCGCGGGGGAACTACGCGCAGACCTGCTGCGCGCGCTGTCCTATGTCGAAACCGAGGACGGCCCGGACGGCAGCTACATCGTCAACGGCGATCTGCCGCCCGAGGTGGCGCCCCCGTTCATCCGGGCGATCATGCGAATCGAGGCGGAACTGCTGCTTCACGACGCCGAACAGGTGACCGTGGAACGCGGCGAGCCGCGCAGTCCGGAGGAGCGGCGCACCGACGCCTTCGTCGCCCTGGCGCTGAGAGTCACCGACGATACGTGAGCGCGCCGACCCCGATACCGCGCCGTCCAGCCGATATCGCCGATTGCGAACGAGGCGGCCGTCGGATCCGTAACCTTGCACTCGGTACCGTCGAGTGCTAGAAAGGTCCTGGCACTCTCGACCAGTGAGTGCTAGGTCGGGCAGGTGAGACCGGGTTCCCAGACACCCTCGGTCGTCCGTCGCGGGCACCGTACCTGGCCAGCGTAATGGGGCGATCCAACCTGCGGTCGCTCTGTGTGTCAGCCCCATATACATGTGGAGGATCTCAACGCAATGGCCAAGACAATTGCGTACGACGAAGAGGCCCGTCGCGGTCTCGAGCGGGGACTGAACAGCCTCGCCGACGCGGTCAAGGTGACGCTGGGCCCCAAGGGTCGCAACGTTGTCCTGGAGAAGAAGTGGGGCGCCCCCACGATCACCAACGATGGTGTGTCCATCGCCAAGGAGATCGAGCTGGAGGACCCCTACGAGAAGATCGGCGCCGAGCTGGTCAAAGAGGTCGCCAAGAAGACCGACGATGTCGCCGGTGACGGCACCACCACCGCAACCGTGCTCGCCCAGGCGCTGGTGCGCGAGGGCCTGCGCAACGTCGCGGCCGGTGCGAACCCGCTGGGCCTGAAGCGCGGCATCGAGAAGGCCGTCGAGGCCGTCACCGCCAAGCTGCTCGACACCGCCAAGGAGGTCGAGACCAAGGAGCAGATCGCTGCCACCGCGGCCATCTCCGCCGGCGACGCGTCCATCGGTGAGCTGATCGCCGAGGCCATGGACAAGGTCGGCAAGGAAGGCGTCATCACCGTCGAGGAGAGCAACACCTTCGGCCTCCAGCTGGAGCTGACCGAGGGTATGCGCTTCGACAAGGGCTACATCTCGGGCTACTTCGTCACCGACGCCGAGCGTCAGGAAGCGGTCCTCGAGGACCCGTACATCCTGCTCGTCGGTTCGAAGGTCTCGACCGTCAAGGACCTGCTGCCGCTGCTGGAGAAGGTCATCCAGGCCGGTAAGCCGCTGCTGATCATCGCCGAGGACGTCGAGGGCGAGGCCCTGTCGACCCTGGTCGTGAACAAGATCCGCGGCACCTTCAAGTCCGTCGCCGTCAAGGCCCCGGGCTTCGGCGACCGCCGCAAGGCGCAGCTGGCCGACATCGCCATCCTGACCGGTGGCGAGGTCATCAGCGAAGAGGTCGGCCTGAACCTGGAGACCGCCACCGTCGACCTGCTGGGCACCGCCCGCAAGGTCGTGGTGACCAAGGACGAGACCACCATCGTCGACGGTGCCGGTGATGCCGACGCCATCGCGGGTCGCGTTGCCCAGATCCGCACCGAGATCGAGAACTCGGACTCGGATTACGACCGTGAGAAGCTGCAGGAGCGCCTGGCCAAGCTGGCCGGCGGTGTTGCGGTGATCAAGGCCGGCGCCGCCACCGAGGTGGAGCTGAAGGAGCGCAAGCACCGCATCGAGGACGCGGTGCGCAACGCCAAGGCCGCCGTCGAAGAGGGCATCGTCCCTGGTGGTGGTGTGGCGCTGCTGCAGGCCGGCCCGGCGCTGGACGACCTGAAGCTGACCGGTGACGAGGCCACCGGTGCGAACATCGTGAAGGTGGCGCTGGCCGCGCCGCTGAAGCAGATCGCCTTCAACGCCGGCCTCGAGCCCGGCGTGGTCGCCGAGAAGGTCGCCAACCTGCCGACCGGCCAGGGCCTCAACGCCGACTCCGGCGAGTACGAGGACCTGCTGGCCGCCGGTGTCGCCGACCCGGTCAAGGTCACCCGCTCGGCGCTGCAGAACGCCGCGTCGATCGCCGCGCTGTTCCTCACCACCGAGGCCGTCGTGGCCGACAAGCCGGAGAAGGCCGCCGCTCCCGTCGGCGACCCGACCGGTGGCATGGGCGGCATGGACTTCTGAGTCCTGCCTTCCGGCAACACCTTTCGAACCGGTAGCCGGTCCGCCTTCGAGCGGGCCGGCTACCGGCGTTTTCGGCGGACCTGCCGTCGTCGGAACTCGGTCACGCGCCACGATGCAGCTGGCGCTTTTCGGTCACATTTCCCCTAACCCTCGCCGCCGCAAGGGCTTTCGATGCTCGGGGCTGGACAACCAGCATTCTGGAACGCATTCTTTTCGGTTGGCTTCATCCGGAAGCCTTCGATAGGGGAAACAGGAATGTTCTCAACGGGCAAGCTTGCCCTGAGTTTCGTTGCGGCGTCCGCGGCGGTCTTCGTCGTCGCCGGGACCGGTTCCGCGGCCGCGGAGCGTGGAGCGGACGGCCACTACTACGGCGCGATGGCCATTTCCGACGCGAACGACGACGGCTGGACCATCGGAATCGCCCTCAATGCTCCCGACCAGGCGACAGCCGACGCAGGCGCCCTGGAGCAGTGCTCCTCGCACGGTGAGCAGGGGTGCGCGACCATCGTGCGCTTCGTCGACGGTTGCGGTGCCATCGCCCGGCGCGACGACATCCACACCGGCGGCACCGGGGCCAGCCTCCAAGACGCCGAGCGCAATGCGATCGCCGCCCTCGGCCCCGGGCGTCCGCCGACCCTGAGTTCGGACGGCTCGGGACCCGCGGTCATCTCCGTCTCCCGCTGCAACGGCTGACCCGAAGCCGAATTCGTCGCGTATCCCGACGCGTATCCCGAATTGCGATCGGAAGCCGGTCCCGCACCCACAGCGGGCCGGCTTCCGGCATTTCGGAACGGATGTTGTGAAAGCCGTTGCGATCGCATCCGATGTGCGTCGTTATGCCGGATGACCAGGCGATTTGACTTCGAATGCGGTTGGCACGTAACTTATTCCAGGTCAGAGCGACACGGACACCGACCCGGAGCCGAAAGGCCCGGGACAACGAGGTCGGACGAGGAGCGCCTGACAATCACACTGGTTCGGTAGGAAGAACCCCGATTTGGTCGGGAGCTTCTGGCTGAGCTAAGCTGTAAAAGTTGCCCAACCGATCGACCGGGAAGTTTCCCGCGAGATTGCTGGTGCGTGTGTTCTTTGAGAACTCAATAGTGTGTCGATGAATGTCAGTGCCAAATATTTATTTTGGTTCCGATCTTCACCCCCCGTGTGAGGGTCGGACATTTTTTAGTCAGCTATTTTCCGGCTGGCGTTTAAG